>DAIUCB010000005.1:0-25651 GCA_036846385.1 Bacillota bacterium
AGATAAATGATACAGCCGGCCTTCTTGCTGAAGAAAATTATAATATACATTTTGAAGGAGGAGTATATGCCGAAATTGACAAGCTTGCTCAATCATTAAACTATGCAACTAACGAGCTTTCTAAAACAGATAAGCTTAGACGTGAATTGATTTCTAATGTATCCCATGAAATACGCACGCCTCTTACAATGATAAAAGCATATGCGGAAATGATAAGAGATATATCGGGTTCAAATGTTGAAAAAAGAACATCCCATATTAATACTATAATTAATGAAACTAACAGGCTTTCTGATTTAGTAAATGATATCCTTGATATTTCAAGATATGAATCCGGTACTTTTGAAATTAATTGCTCAGATATTAACATTTCTCAAATTACAAAAAATATTATCAGGCAATTCAGCGAAATGTATACAAAGGATGGATATATTTTTAATCTTAACTGCGATGAAGATATAATTATCAATGCTGACGAGAAAAAGATGCAGCAGGTTTTATATAATCTTATTATTAATGCAATAAATTACACCGGTGACGATAAAACCGTATCAATAAACTTAAAGGGTAACGATAATAATTTACGATTTGAGGTAATAGATACCGGCAAGGGTATCCCTGATGATAAAATTGAAAAGATTTGGGACAGATATTTTCGTTTTGGCGAATTTCACCCTCGCCCTATTGTAGGAACAGGCTTAGGATTATCTATAGTAAAAAATATCTTAATTATACATAATGCTAAATTTGGTGTAACCAGCACTGTGGGCAAGGGATGCATGTTCTGGTTTGAAATAAATCAGGACTCACCTCAGTGAGTCCTCTTATCTTCTTCATATATTTAATTTGCTTTCTCCAATTTGTCTAATAACTTTACCATAATTGAAGCAGTTTCTGCTCTCGTTAAATATTCATCCGGACAGAAGCTTCCTGAGCTTTTACCCGATAATATTCCTTGTGTATACGTTTTTTTCACAGCTGCTGCTTCATACTCGCTTAGATGATTTATATCATTAAATATTTTTTTTATATCTAACTCTTCATATTTATCTTCATCCTTAAAAATGTTTGAGAATATAATAGCAGCTTCTTTACGAGTTAATTTGTCCTGTGGTTTAAAATCAATATAATTATTTAGAAGCCCGGCATTATAAACATTAGTCACATAGCCTAAAGCCCATGGGCTTATTGTGTCCTTGTCGGTAAAAGGCAAAGTTGATTCACCTACTATATTATCCAGTTTTAATACCCTGCTTAGGAAAATGCACAATTCTTCTTTTATAATATTATTGTCCGGATTAAATGCTGCTGCTTCACTGATTATTCCCTTTTTATAAAGCTTCATTATATTTTTTCTTGCCCAATGGAATGAAATATCATCATAAACATATCTTCCATATTCTATATCTCCGGTACGCAGAAGCCAGTTTCTTTCTATCCAACCTTGTATAGAATCGTTTACATAAACCTTATACCAATAATATCCATCCTTTAGAATAGGACCCTCTGATATTGTAGCAAGCTGGTTTTCAGATACTTCGTGTATATAGCTTCCTGATGGAACATCTCTTAAATGATAAGATTTTCTTATTCCGTCTACCCGTACAAAATCTCCTTTATCATAAAGAACAATTCCCCCGGAGTGAATGCTGAGGGGCGTAGGAACTATGAGAGATCTGCTGGGCTTACCATTTTTAGGAAGATAGGAAAAATCAATATTGTTGATTTTTTTATTGTATTCCTCCATGCAAATATTGTAAATACGCTGTTGATAAGTGAATTTTTTTACAGAGGAAGGAAGCATATTTGGATTGTTTGACTGTGCCCAGCCATTATATGCCCATAATGCAAAATACCAATTTTCCAAAACATCCGGATTCATATCACCTACACTTGGTACAGAGTGATATGAACTCATGCTCCATTTGTTAAGTAAAACATCTGCTCCTGCCTCTATATTATATTCAATGTCATATTTAAGCTTGTTAGTGTCATATCCGCCATTCCTGTTGTTTATCATCATTAAGCCGATACAGTCTCCGGTAATCTTCGGGTTTCCGTTAGAATTGAAATGTGAATATGCTGACTCCAGTTTTACTATTGACTTCAGCAAAATTGAAGGTATAGCTCTTTTCACTGCTACCTTATCAATCATTGCTTCAATTTCCTGCCTGCTTGGATTGAAAGAATTTCCAAAAACAACGGAATTAATACCAAGTGTAAATATCAATATAAACAGTAATACTTTACGGGTAGTGGTTTTAAATATTTTCATATTTACAGCCTCCCTTTAATTTGAATTTTAACCTGCTTGATTATTAAGTTGTATCCTCTCAATTATGCCTACTATCTCTGTCTTGATTTTTCCTAATGATTCAATTGCTTCCTTTTCTTCAGCTTCTCTTATTGAAAAGTAAACCTTCAATTTCGGTTCTGTACCTGAAGGTCTGAGGGCTATCCATGAACTGTCTTCAAAGCAAAATTTCAGCACATCCGACTTAGGGTAGTTAATTTTTTCTGTCTGTCCATTTAACAGATTAGATGCTATACCCATTTTATAATCATATACCAGTGGTATATTTTTTCCGGATAGTGAATTTAATTTGTTTTCTCTGAAATACTCCATTATAGCTTTCATTTTATTTTGACCTGTTATTCCGGTAAAACTCAATGAAAGTGTTTCTTCTATAAAATATCCATATTCTTCATATATATCATACAGAACGTCTAATAAATTCTTATTTTGTTTATTGTAATAGGCTGTCATTTCACATAAAAGCATCGATGCAATTACTGCATCCTTATCTCTTACAAAGGTTCCGGAGAGGTAACCATAGCTTTCTTCATATCCAAATATAAATTTATAGTCTTGCTTAGCTTCAAATAATTCCATTAGCTCCGCAATATATTTAAAGCCGGTTAAAGTATCATAAGCTGCGACACCATACTTTAATGCAATCTCACGACCAAGCTCACTTGTAACAATAGTTTTGATTATTGCTCCATTAGACGGAAGGCTGTTTTTTTCCTTTAAAGTGCTCAAAATATAATTTAACAGCAATGCACCTGTTTGATTCCCGTTTAAAGCTATGTATTCATTTTTATGATTTTTTACAACTAATCCAACCCTGTCACAATCAGGATCAGTTCCCAGTATTATATCTGCATTAATTTTTTGAGCATGCTTTATAGCAAGGTCAAAAGAACTGATATCCTCTGGATTTGGCGATTTAACTGTTGAAAAATCCGGATCCGGATTTTCCTGTTCATGGACAATAGATATATTTTCATAGCCTATTTCCTTAAGCAACCTTCTTATGGGCTTGTTTCCTGTTCCATGCAGCGGTGTAAAAACTATTTTTAAGCTTTTGTCTATATCTGTTCTCAGGCTAAGCTTTTTTATATCATTTATATATGAAGTATCTATTTCTTCACCTATTATAATTATATTACTGTTCTGCTCAAATTGTGAGGATTTTATATCCTTTAACTGCACCTCTTTTATATTTTTTATAATTACATCTATATCTGTTGTAACCTGTCCGCCATGTTCGTCATAAATCTTATAGCCGTTATATTCTGCCGTATTATGACTCGCTGTTATTACCACACCTGCCTTACACTTAAAATATCTGACTGTATAAGACAGTTCAGGTGTCGGTCTCAAATTTTCAAACAAATATACCTTTATACCGTTTGCCGAAAAAACACAAGCAGCAATTTTAGCAAATTCCATTGACATATGTCTTGAATCGTATGCAATGGCTACGCTTATGTCATCGTCCGTATATTTATTGTTTAAATAATTTGAAATACCCTGAGTTGCTTTTGAAACAGTGTGCACATTCATTCGATTGGTACCTGCACCTATCTTACCTCTCATGCCGCCTGTTCCGAATTCCAAATCCTTATAAAATCTATCCTCTATTTCACTTTCTATCTTCTCTATTGCTCTTAACTCTTCTTTGATTTTTCCGTCTATATATTGACTTTCTAACCATATTTCAAAATTTTCTCTATACATATTTTTCCCCTTTTTTAACTGAGATTCAGCCTGCCTAGATATCCTTTAAAACTTTCAGCCAAATCCTCACGTTTAAGTGCAAAATCAACAGTAGCTTCAAGAAACCCTAATTTGCTGCCGACATCATATCTTCTGCCATCAAAAATATATGCATACATATCCTGTTTGGATGCCAGTTTTTTTAATCCGTCTGTAAGCTGTATCTCTCCGCCCACACCTTTTGAGGTGTTTTCCAATATATCAAATATATCGGGAGTAATGATATATCTGCCGAGTATGGCAATATTTGTCGGAGCTTTATCCTTATCAGGTTTTTCAATAAGATCTTCTACCGTATATATTTTATCATTAATTTGTTTTCCGGATACAATTCCGTATTTATTTACATTTTCCCATTCAACCTGTTGTACTCCGAGTATAGTCGAATGGTATATGTCATACATTTCTATCATCTGTTTTAAGCATGGTACTTTAGAATCTACTACATCATCTCCCAGAAGTACTGCAAAGGGTTCATTTCCTATAAATGATTTAGCACAATATACAGCATGACCGAGACCTTTAGGATCTTTTTGCCTTACAGTATGTATATTAACCATTTTAGAAATTTTTCTTACTTCTTCAAGAAGCTCCTCTTTGTTGCTTTTTTCCAAATTATCCTCAAGCTCTATTGCTCTGTCAAAGTGCTCTTCAATGCAGCCCTTATTTCTGCCTGTAATGACTAAAATATCTTCTATTCCCGAAGCTATTATTTCTTCAACTATGTATTGAATCGTAGGTTTATCAACTATGGGCAGCATCTCCTTCGGTATGGATTTTGTTGCCGGCAAAAACCTGGTGCCTAGTCCTGCAGCAGGTATAACTGCTTTTCTTATTTTCATTATAACTAACCTCTGTTTCATATATTAGAATGAAGCTAATTTAAATTGCTTCTACTTTATCAGCTATGCTCTGCTGTAGTTTGTTTTTATATCCTCTGTCAGCAGTGAATCCTTCAGGGCATCCATATGCTCTAATGATTGACCTGTTCCTCTTGCAACACAAGATATAGCATCCTCTGCTATTGTTACATCTAATCCTGTTCTCTTGGAAATCAATTTATCTAAACCATGTACCAAGCATCCTCCGCCTGTCATTACAATTCCTTTTTCGCTTATGTCAGCAGCCAACTCAGGAGGTGTTTTTTCAAGCACAGAATGTACTGCATCAGCAATTGCTGTAATTGTTTCTTCCATAGCCTCCATTAAATCGGTTGATGTTATTTTCAAATTAACAGGAAGTCCTGTAACCAGATTTCTACCTCTAACCTCCGTAGATCGTTCTTCGTCAACCGGGAATACTGTTCCTATATTTATTTTCAAATCCTCCGCACTGCGAAGCCCTATCATAACATTATATTTTTTTCTTACATATCTTACAATTTCTTCGTCGCATTTGTCTCCGGCAATTTTGATTGATTTGCTTTCAACTATTCCACCCAATGAAATTACAGCAATATCGGTTGTTCCTCCGCCCATATCTATTATCATGTTGCCTGATGGTTTAGTTATATCAAGTCCTGCTCCTATAGCAGCAGCTACAGGCTCCTCAATCAGATATGTTTTTTTAGCTCCCGCATTGTTGCTTGCTTCCAGAACCGCTCTTTTTTCAACCTCGGTAACTCCGCTTGGCACACAAATAATTACTCTCGGCTTAATAAAAGAGTTACCGACTGCTTTTTTTATAAAATATTTCAGCATTTTTTCTGTTATATCAAAATCAGAAATAACGCCATCTCTTAGAGGTCTTATTGCAACTATGTTACCCGGGGTACGACCCAGCATTTTTCTTGCTTCTTCTCCAACCTCAAGAATTTTATTTGTATTTGTGTCTATTGCAACTACTGATGGTTCCTGTATTACAATACCTTTTCCTTTTATGTAAACTAATACACTTGCGGTGCCAAGATCGATTCCGATATCCATTCTGAAACCCATATTATTTTTCCTCCCGAAATATACTTTCTGTATTTTATAATCTCTATATTAGTTCTTTATACCGGTCATAAGAAATACAAACCGGTTTTATCTTATTATTTATGTTGAAATTCAAAGTGACATGCTAATCCAGAAATAATCATAATAATTAAAAATTATATCATAAAAAAATATTAAATTCAAATCATTTATTATTTCAATTTATAAACAATTAAAAAGCTTGTAAAATTTTGTTATTACAAGCTTTATATTTTTCTATAATATTATTTCTTTAATATTTTCTTTATTTTCTGAACCGGATCTAACAGCTCGCTCAATGACCCATCATAATTCAGTGTATCGATTATATTTGCTATATATTTTGACATATCAACCTCTGTATACCATTCTCTGTTAAATAACTCCGGTTTTCTGTATATTAAATTAGTAGTAAATATTCTTGTAATAATTCCATCATTATATGCTCTGTCAAATTTCTCCAAGCCCTCTGTAAATAATCCGAATGCAGAAAATATATAAACATTTCTGGCTTTTCTTTCTTTCAATTTCTTTGCAACATCTATCATAGAATCTCCGGAGGCAATCATATCATCAATTACTATAACATCTTTACCGTCAATTTTATCTCCTAAAAATTCATGACTTACAACAGGATTTTTACCGTTAACAATAACAGAATAGTTTCTCCTTTTGTAGAACATACCAAGGTCAAGCTCCATCACAGACGAATAATACATACATCTTGACATTCCTCCTTCATCAGGAGAAATAATCATCATATGATCTCTGTCTATCATTGCATCCGGTACTACTCTGACAAAAGCCTTTATCATTTGATAATGGGGATGAAAATCTTCAAAGCCATGTAACGGTATAGCATTTTGAACTCTCGGATCATGGATGTCAAAGGAAATAATATTATCTACTCCCATAGAAGTAAGCTCCTGTAATGCCAGTGCACAATCCAAAGACTCTCTGGTAGCCCTCTTATGCTGTCTGCCTTCATAAAGCATCGGCATGATAACTGTTATACGTCTGGCCTTACCATTAATTGCAGCAATTATTCTTTTTAAATCCTGATAGTGGTCATCAGGACTCATCGGAACTTCCATACCGTACATTTTAAATGTAACACCATAATTGAAAACATCAGATATTATATATATGTCATGTCCCCTTACAGATTCATTAATAACACCCTTTGCTTCTCCTGAACCAAATCTGGGGCAAACCGCATCTAATATAAATGTTTTTATAGGACCTGAGCCGTCAGAATATATGACTCCATTGTCATCTCTTCTCCATTCCTTTAGATAATAATCAATTTTTGATGCAATTTCCTCACAGCCCTTCATTGCAACAATAGTTAAATCACCTACTGTTTTAAGCTCAGTACCGCAGTGTATTTCACTTAAACCCATTTCATCCTCCTGTAGAATAGCAAAAATATTGCCCTTTAATTTTCTTCATTTTCCCTTACATTTTATCAAATATTTTAAATTTGTCAAAACAAGTGTGCAAAAAAAATATTAAGTTATCTTAATAAAAAAACCCTTTTATGAAATTTCTATATTATTCCATGAAAGAGCTCTTTTTTTATTCATATATTTTTGCTATTTGAGCCGACAACTCATCAAAGGTAAATGGCTTTTCAATAAATATAAAACCTTTTTTAACAAGATCCTCGTACTCAACTTGTCCGCTGTATCCGGAAATAAAAATCGATATAACATCCTTGTTTATTTTTCTCAGTTCTTCGTATAATCTTGCGCCGCTCATATTAGGCATTACCATATCAAGAACTACAAAGTTAATTTTAACGTGCTCTTTCTCATAATATTTCAGCGCCTCAATAGGACTAATGAATTTTACTACCTCATAGCCTAAATCTTCAAACAATTCAGCTTCTATATCCAATACATTAACATCATCATCAACAAGCATTATTAAATTGCTTCTCTCTTCATTTTGATAAATACTTATTTTGTTTTTACTGCCCTTTAACTCCATTACGGGAAAATATACTTCAAAGGATGTTCCTTCATTCTTGGTGCTGGTTACATTAACATATCCCGAATGAGATTTTATAGTACCAAATACTACAGACAATCCCAAGCCGGTTCCCTTTGTTTTATTTTTTGTTGAAAAATACGGTTCAAATATTTTGTTCAAGGTTCTTTCACTCATACCGATACCATTATCTTTTACTATTAACTTTATATATTGTCCCGGTTTAATTATTTCACCGTGACTTAAGTCCATTTCAGAAAAAACGACAGTATCCTCTGAGCTTATGCTGATAGTTCCTCCGGAGTCCAATGCATCTCTTGCATTAATAATCAAATTAATAATAAGATTTTCAATTTGTGTTTCATTACCCATAACTGTTTTATTATAAGCATTGTATTTATATTGAAAATTAATACTTTTATTAAGTATTGAATCTACCATTGAACATGTATTGTCAAGTATATTTTTTAGATTAATAGGTTCATTAATACTACTTTCATGCTTGGAAAAAAGTAATATCTTTTTTGTCAAGTTAGCTGTACTCTGAGAAATATGAATTATACGTTCTGCATATTCCCTTATCTTGTTAATATCTTCTGTTTTTTGAATCATTGTGGCATTACCGATAATACTCATTAACTGATTATTAAAATCATGAGCAATTCCTCCTGCAAGCTGACCTAAAGCAGCCATCTTTTCTCTTTGTTTTTCCGCATTAAAAATTTGAGCACTTCTTTTTTCGATTTCATCATCTTCTGAAATAGAAGCATTACAGGAATCTACAATTTCCTTATCTTCTGTTAACATTTTAACCCCCATTTACAAATAATTCTAAGATTACAACAGTATATCTTTAAATATTTAAAAAAAATGTAGAATTTTGCAGTATTATAAAATATTTTTAAAAAAACAACACTCAACGTCGCTTAGATCGTCAAATGTTGTTTTGTCAATGGTGATCCATCGGCGATTCGAACGCCGGACACCTTGATTAAAAGTCAAGTGCTCTGCCTGCTGAGCTAATGGATCAAATATGTATTTTTAAGACTTTACAATAATAACCTACATGTCGAAGCTTGTCAATAACTTTTTTGAATTTATTTTTCTTATTTTTCTTAGTTATTTTTCTTTTAATATAATTTGTAATTTTTATTTTTTACATTTATTCTATATATCATATTATTATTAACAAAAACTATCTTTTTATATCATAAAATAATGAAATAAATAATTGTACATAATATATTTTACAAACATTGACTTGTTACATACTGCATGTTAAAATTACAATAAAAAAAGAGGTGATTTTATGACAATTAATATGGTTGCAGACCATGCAAAATGGCCCAAGCAAAATGATCCTATTTTCGGTCTTGCAGCAAAGGCAAAGGAAGCCATTAATAAATACGGAAAAGACAACGTCATTGACTCAACACTTGGGGCACTTGCTGACGATAACGGAAATCTGATATGTATGGATACTGTTTATAATGAACTTAAATCCTTGCCAAATGCTGAAATAGCAGCATACGCTCAGGTTGCCGGGCAGCCCGATTATTTAGCTGCAGTACAGGATGCTTGCTTTGGTGAATATAGACCGAATGCACATATAAGAGCTGTTGCAACACCGGGAGGAACAGGATCTGTAAAACACGCAATAACAAACTACACTAATCCCGGTGACTCAGTATTAGTTTGTGATTGGTTTTGGTCTCCGTATGTTACTATATCTGAAGAAATAGGCAGAAAGGTTTCTTTTTACCAATTTTTTAATGAAAAAAATGAATTTAACACAGCAGCTTACAAAGAAAGCTTTGAAGCTTTGCTTAAAAAACAAAAAAGAATAGTGTCAATAATAAACACTCCGGCAAATAATCCTACCGGCTACAGCTTATCAGATGATGAATGGGATGATGTTTTAAATATTGCAAGAGACAATGCCAAGGATTCGGAAAATAGAATAGTATTAATGGTTGATGTAGCATATATAGATTTTGCCGGCGTAGGAACTGAAAGAAGAAAGTTTTTTACTAAATTTTCAAATCTGCCCGAAAATATCCTTGTCATAATAGGATACAGCATGTCAAAAGGATACACAATGTACGGATTACGCTCAGGTGCCGCAATAGGTATTTCTTCAAACGAGGACATTGCCGAAGAATTTTATTATTCTTGCATGCATTCAAACAGAGCTAATTGGTCCAACGGTACCAGGGCAGCAATGTCGGTAATGACACATATTGCTAATGACCCGTTGAAGCTCAAAGCCTATGAGGAAGAAAAAACTAAATATAAAAATCTACTCAGAAGACGTGCAGATGCATTTGTTGAAGCTTCAAAGGAAGCAGGCTTAGAAATCCTCCCCTACAGAGATGGCTTTTTTGTAAGTATTCCTTGTGAAAACGCAAATAAAATTTCAGAAGAATTAATTAATGAAAACATGTTCGTTGTAGCCTTGAAAAAGGGCTTAAGATTTGCGGTATGTGCTGTTTCCGAAGAAAAGTGCAGAATTGCACCTGCAATAATTAAAAAAGCAATGGATAAGGTTTCAATTATATAGAAATATTTTAAAAACCCACAATTTTGTGGGTTTTTATGCTTGTATCAATTTTCTTCACTATTAATCAGATTCTTTGATTTTAACTTCCATCTTCCCGAAAAGTAATACGGTACTGCAATAAACAGCCATAAAATCCATCCTATTGTATAGCTGTAAAAAATATAATCTCTGCCTGCATATTTTGCTAACAAATACGCAGAAGGAACTCTTCCCACCCACAAGGATATGATAGAGCCAAGCATTGGAATTATTGCCTCTCCTGCACCTCTCATAACACTGTTTAATGTAAAGGTAAGAGATAAAATAGACAGAAAGGGCACTACAGTTTTTAAATATACCATTCCCGATTCCACAACTACAGGATCAGGATTAAACATTCTCATCATTGCAGGGCCAAAGGGAATAATAAAAGCTGCTGTAGCTACAGAAAACACGATTGATATAGCAATTGTGGAAACTGTCCCTTTATGGACTCTATCCATTCTGCCTGCACCGATATTTTGTCCCACATATGTAGTAACTGCATTGGCGAAGCTTTGTATAGGCATAAACGCAAAGGTATCTATTTTATTTGCGGCATTAAAGCCTGCCATAAAATCTGACCCATACCCGTTTACCAAGGATTGCAGACTCATAATACCTATAGAAAACAGTGCCTGTTGTATAGCTGATGGAATACCCAGCTTTAAAATTTTACCGAAAAGCAGCTTGTCAAATTTAAACTTTAAAATAGGAAAGCATAAGAATTCATATTTTTTTCTCATATAAATAATTCCGAAAAACCAAGAAAAAAACTGTGCAATAATAGTAGCATACGCGACACCGGCGACACCTAAATTAAATATTAATACAAATGCTAAATCAAGTATGATATTCATAATACACGCAACAGCCAAGAATAACAGGGATGATTTACTGTCTCCCAAGCCCTGCAAAATACCGGAATTAACATTAAACCCTATTGAACCTATAAAGCCGAAAAATATAATTACCATATACTGATTGGCCATAGGAAGAACATCATCAGGTACATTAATAAGCTTCAATATAGGCATGCTTAAGAATATTCCTATAACAGTCAATGGTATTGAGCCGACAATCATTGCCGTATATATTGTCTGGGATGTTTTTTTTACATTCTCAATATCTCCTGCACCGTAAAATTGTGAAATCAGAATGGTTGCACCGAGACCTATACCAATGAACAGTGATGCTGTCATAAAGATAATCGGAAATCCTGTGCCAACAGCCGCTAATGCTATTTTGCTGACATACTTTCCCACAACAATGCTGTCCACCATATTATACAGCTGCTGAAACACATTTCCTATAAGCATTGGCACCGCAAAAGCGAAAATTAGCCTTAGAGGATTTCCTTCAGTCATGTTTTTCATTTTTATGTCATTATTTTTTTGCTCCAACTAATCGCCTCCTCGTCAGATATCCATAAGTATAACATATTTTTATATAAATACAAAAACTATTTTTTATAATTATATAAATTTTATTTGGCTATCTGACTTAAGACGGCGCTAAGACTACACTTCAGAAAAAATGTTCAGCATTACTGAATGTATTCGCTCTTTATAAAAATTTACTATTCCTTAAAGCTATATGATATTTTGGTAGTTTTTTTGTCCCTATTATTCATATCATTTAATGCTTGAATTTTATAAGGCAGGCTATATAAATGTATAAAGCCTGTAGCATCTTTTTGATTATATAAATCGCCTGTACAGAATGAGGAAATTGACTCATTATATAATGCATTTTCTGATACCATACCGGCAAATTTAATATTTCCTTTATATAGCTTTAACTTTACAGTACCGCTAACCTTCTGCTGAGTAGAATCGATAAATGCATCAAAAGCATCCTTCAAGCCACTGAACCACTGGGCATTATAAACCAACTCAGCATATTTTTGACCAACCGTTTCTTTAAAGTGAGCAGTTTCCTTTTCCAATACAAAGCTTTCTAAATATTTATGTGCTTCCAATAAAACAGTTCCGCCGGGAGTTTCATATATTCCCCTTGATTTCATTCCCACAAGTCGATTTTCAAGGAGATCTATTACCCCAATACCATGTTTTCCGCCTATTTTGTTTAAAGAAGAGAGCATCTCCTCTCCATTCAGCTTCCTGCCGTTTAATTTAACAGGAATCCCCTTTTCGAAAGCTATCTCTATATATTCCCCGAAATCAGGAGCATTTTCAATTGTGTTTGTCATAATAAGAAGATCGTCATAATCAGGTTCATTTTCCGGATTTTCAAGCATACCGCCTTCATGGCTGATATGAAGTATATTTTGGTCACGAGAATAGATTTTAACCTTTGATATACCTCCAAGATCAATATTTCTGGACTCTGCGTAATCAATAGCTTCCTCCCTTGATGTTATATCCCAGATTCTCCAGGGTGCTATAATTTCAATCATAGGATCAATAGATGCAATTGCAGTTTCTAAACGCACTTGATCATTGCCCTTTCCGGTACAGCCATGAGCAATATATTTTGCTCCTTCCTTATGAGCAACTTCAACAAGCTTTTTAGCAATAAGGGGTCTTGCATAAGCTGTGCCCAAGAGATACTTTCCTTCATAGGCTGCATTTGCCTTTAATCCTTTGTATACATATTCTTCAACAAATTCATTTACTACATTTTCAACATATACTTTAGCTGCTCCGGAAGAAATAGCTTTTTTCTTTACAGCATCCATATCATCCTCTTGACCAACATTGACACAGCATGCAATTATATCTAAATCATTATAATTTTCTTTTAGCCAAGGTATGATAATTGATGTGTCGAGCCCTCCTGAATATGCTAATACTATCTTTTCTTTTTCTGACATCTTAATTCCTCCAATTTATTTTTTTAGCTATAATTTAATGATAAGTGTTTATTTATGCATATTACGCATTTTAATCTACCTACATTTTTACATAAAAAAACTGCCAAATAAAGAGGCGATGAACTACCGCGGTACCACTCTTTTTTTAAGCAGCTGCTTATGCTTTTTCATAATAACGGATTTAACCGTATTCTCATACTACTACTTCTGAGAATCTTTTCATGGCTTCTCTTCAATTAAATTATACTGCCAAACTCACACTCTGTTTTGACTCGCTGAAAGTTAATTTTAATTTACTGTTCCAATCATTAAATTATACATTATTTATTATTTTTATACGATTATATTCCTGTTTTTCTACTTTGTCAACTGTTTTTTTAAATAAAAAAAAATGAGCCCTCAGCTCACATTGTAATAATCGTCTTAAATTATGTATTTCATATGGTGGGAACAATAGGGCTCGAACCTATGACCCCCTGCTTGTAAGGCAGATGCTCTCCCAATTGAGCTATGCTCCCACTCATCAAATAACAATGATAATGTTATCATAAATACTATTTATTGTCAATAATTTTATTACACAATACCTCTGGTAAATCCAGGATGATGATATTAAATATCTATTTAAGACCACCGCAATATATTCCATACCTCCTTCTATATTTAAAATTCATCTCAATCTAATCTTATAATTTATTTGTAAACAAAATCAAATATAGTTTTAACAAGAGCAAAAAACTCCCTGCTGTAATAGGTAGGTATAAAAATCGGATTTATACGGCATCCATAGGAGGTTATATTTTTATAGCCGCATTTTTTAGCAATTAAATAGGTTCTCAAGGAGTGAAAATTGCTGGTTGCAAGCTTCACGGCAACGTCTCCTACACTCTTATTGCTGTGCTTCTCAATTATCTTTTTTGAAAATTCAAGATTTTCATATGTGCTTGTTGATTTATCCTCTTTTATAATTTTATTTTGTTTTACTCCCATAGACAGCAGATATCTTTCCATAGCCTCCGCCTCAGAAATACTTTCTCCGGGACCTTGCCCTCCTGAAACAATAATATATTTACAATTTTTATAATTTTGATAATAGCTATATGAATCCTCCATACGATGTCTTAAGGTCATAGTCATCGCCTCGCCCCTTAAGCCGGCTCCAAGAATTATCAGATAATCCGCATCATCTGTATTTTTCACAAATGAATATCCTACTAATACTGACTCAATCAAAATAAAAAAGGTAGCACAAAAAATTAAAATCGGCTTTATTTTCGTAGTTATATTTTTATATCTTTTATTTTTTTTGAACCTCTTATTCAAAAAATAAAAAACTATTAGCAGAACTCCGCAATATAGCAGATATTTGCTGAACACAACCGTCCCCATAACAGCTGTTAACATGAAATAGTAAATTATTAATAAAATCCCCGTAATCATCATATTTTAATATTAACCTCAATTAATCATAATATTTAATATTTCAATATCCGTTCCCTTCATACCATCCTTGCCCATTTTGCATATACCTTTAATTGTCTCCTCCACATCCCCTTTGACCAGTCCCTCGCCGGGATTAAAGGTTCTGCCGTCCATTGCCATATAATGTGCCATAATTGCCGCATCTACAGATGATGCAATTTTAGCGGCACAGGATGGTTTTGCTCCGTCACACACTATTCCTGAAACATTGCCCAGCACATTTGTAATTGTTTTGGTAATAACATCAAAGGGTGCATCATGTAAAAATGAAATTCCTGCCGCACATCCGCAGGCAGCACTTACCGCACCGCAATATGCCGAAAGCTTTCCTATACCCTTCTTTTGATAAATTGCAATCAAATTGCTTAATACCAAAGCTCTGTATAGCTTTTCATCCGAAACATTCAAATACTTGGCATATACTATTACAGGCAAAGAAACTGTTATACCCTGATTTCCGCTGCCTGAATTAATTATTACAGGCATTGTACAACCGCTCATCCTTGCATCAGATCCGGCAGCAGCATATGCCTTAGCTAATATTTTAATATCATTGCCATAATTTCTAATCAATGACTCTCCTACATTTGCTCCATATCTGTGAGATAAGCCCTCTGTTGCAATAGCAGTATTATATTTTATCTGTCTGTCCAATATTTCCTTTACATCGCTGATTATTACTGAATTGGCAAAATCATAAATATTTCTTACCGATATATCGTCAACATTATAATCATCATCGTTACCTTCAATAATGCTGTAGCCTTCATGCAAAACAATGCCGTTTTTTTCAATTTTGACTATATTTGTATGATTATCTTCAATTGTTACTGAAGCCGTTTCATCACCTTTTTTGGCAATAACCTCAATATACAAATTGTCAACGTCTTCCTCCAGCTCAACTCTGCATATTTTTAAATCGAGGAGCTCTCTTGTTTTCTGTATATCCTCATTTTTTACATCAGCTAAAACCTCTAATTCCCTTTCTGACTTTCCGGCAACAGCACCTAAAACAGCACTGGTTTCTATTCCTTTCATGTTTCCGGTTGTCGGTACAATAACTCCCTTGACATTTTTAATTATATTTCCACTACACCTAACTACTATTTCATCCGGCGTATCCCCAAGCACTTCTCTCGCCTTCGCTGAAGCATAAGCTATCGCTATCGGTTCGGTGCACCCTAATGCCGGTATTAATTCTTTCTTTAAAATGCTTAATAACTTAGTATACATATTCACCTCTGATATATTGTGTGTAAATATTTATTAATCATATTGATTTTATTATATTCTATTCTCAATCAATAATCAAGATTGTATTTGAGCCAATTCACTTTAACTATAATCGAAAAGGAACTGCGTATTTGCAATTCCTTTTAATTTACTTTATAAAATTATATTATATAATTTCATCATCTTTCATAATTCTTATTGCTTGTTTTTTCGTATACTTTTTTCTATATGAACGATTAGATGTTAATGCATCATAAACATCTGCAATCCTTAATATCCTTGCTTCGACTAAAATTCTGTCCTTTTTTAACCCATTTGGATAACCTGTTCCGTCATTTGATTCGTGATGTTGTTCAACAATTTTATAAATGCTTTCGGATATTTTATATTTTTTTAGAATTTGAACACCTAAATTAACGTGTAATTTTATATATTCATATTCTTTTTCAGAAAGCTTACACTTTTTATTTAGGATACTTTGATTTAATTTTAATTTTCCTACATCATGCAGCAGACCTGCTATAAATATATTCTTGCATTGTTTTTTTGATAGATTCATTTGTTGGGCCAAAATATATGATAAAAAAGCAACTTTTATGCTGTGCTTAATAAGCTTTAAGTTATCTATCATTTGCATTCCTAGCACCTTTCAGGACATAAAAAAAGATTGTCCTATAACTATATGCATCTTCAGTTAAAATGTATTTACTTTTTATTAAAAAAAGTACCTGTGTATTTAAAGGCATTTATTTATTCTACTTGTGCACTTATCAGATCGGAACGTTAGTTGATGAAATTTGCACTTATAAGGTGAATTAAGCAAATATGATTTTTTTGATGAATATGTTGAATTTGATGATAAAGGCTATCAAAAGATTCTTTTAACAACAACTATTACAGTGAGTGATTTTAAATTTATAGAAGTCAGTCATAAAGACAAAGATGCAAATAATTGTTATCAATGTTATTCATTCAGCCTTTTAGTTCAAACTGTTTATGGAACTCATCCATGAAAATGAAAAGTAGCTCTCTGTCAAATTTTGTAGTAGAGACGTAATTATACATAAAAATGAAACAGCAACCGCACAGACACTATTCTGTGCGGTTGCTGTTTCCGTACCTGTTTGCCATATGGGTTCATCTCATATCCATATGAAGCTATCCCTTAGAATCCAATAAATTTTTATTATTTTATAATTTATATCTGTCAAATAAGCCTCTTAATTGAGGTATCAATAAAATTGCCACCGTTATGACAGCCTCAGGCAGCATATAGGTTATATTGTAAAAAAATGACCAAGTTACTGCATTAAAACCCTCCGCCGCATACATACCCCAGAATATAATTCCCGATAAAACTACTACAACATATCTGCATAATACTCCTAAAACATATCCCTTTATTATTCCGAAATTATAATTTCTCAATAATCCACCGATTCCAATTGCACCAAAGGCTAAAGGATAATCCATAAAAATCTGAATCGGATGTATTACGCTTGGATTAACAATTAAATCCAGAAGTCCATATGCCATTCCGGCTAGTATTCCTTGTCTTGCTCCAAACAAATAGCTTACCAGAAACAGCGACAGCATTCCAAAGGCAGTTATTGACCCGCCTTGAGGCATTCTGTATAATGTAATTTGATTCAATACAAATGTTACGGCAAGTATTACCGCTGTTTTTACCATAATTGAAATATCGTTCTTTTTTCCGCTCATTTTCATTATTACTACTAATAATAAAAATATTACTGCTACTGTTGAGACCTGTCCTAAAACAGATTCGAAAAATGATTGTAAAATTTCTTCTGACATTAAAAAACCTCCCATATTTCGCGGGAGGGGGCTATTAACTGCTTACGTCGTCTTCCTTTCGCCGGTACTAACCGGATCAAGTTTTGAGGGTAAATTCTCAGCATTTAAGCTCCCCTAGCGAATTTATTATATTTATTTACATAATCATATCACAATAGCCATAATTGTACAATACTAAAAGCATATATTTTTACTATAAAAATCTCTTTAGCCTATCAATATTATCTTGTTCCAATTTAATAAATCTGTCTGCCAAATTTTTAATTTCGTTATCTGCGGCATAATGTGAATTCAGTGTTTTCGTAATTCCCGTCACTCCCATTGTACTGCCTTTTATTAACATATCAGCTATATGGGATGGATTGCTGTTAATAAAAGTATTTATTCCAATGCTCATTTTGGCCATAGTTTTGTCAATTACTGAAATACCCTTTGGCTTACTATTTCTTTTTATTATTTCATCATAGGCCTCATTTGCTATTTCCTCATAGCTTCTCAACTGGTACTTAAGCTCATTGTATATATTATTATCAGTTACCTTTGTCATTAGATTATTAATGGTTTGAATACCCATTTTTGCACCGCGGTATATTTCCGATAAAAAATCAGTTGTATTTTGGCTGTTATTCATTTTTCCCTCCGTAAAGATTTTTTTTTATTATTTGTATTATTCTATTATTTAATCAAAAAATATAAAAATTATTTAAAAAACTAAATTTTTCATATTTGTTCATAGTTTGTATAATCGACTTAATACTCTATCATTCAACATTATTTTAATCTTTCAAAATAAAGTAACTTTTAAATTTTAACAGAATAATATATATAAACACTAAACTTCAGTTAATGTCAAATTAACTGCTAACTTTTCAGCTTCACTTATAAAAAATAAATATTATGAAAGGAATGAAAAAATTGATGCGTAATGACGATTTTTACAATAACTATAAACCTTTAGTTCCATATATGCCTGTAAATCCAAGAGTTGGATATGGATATGTACCATATCAGGTTAATCCTGAATATTTTAATGATTTAAATGAAATATTTGTAAACGGTACTATTTTTCCCGAATTGGTTACTCCATATTTAGAATATATCAAGAGAGGAGTTTAATAAATGAACACAATGTATAACAGACAGGATATTCAACAAATGATGATGCTGCACAAAATTATGCAATATCAAGTAGCAATATTAGATCTTGCTCTTTATTTAGACACTCATCCAAATGATCCGGTAGCTTTATTTAAACATAAATCATATAGCTCACAATTAAAAAGGTTACGGGAAGAATATGAAATGCAATATGGTCCTATGAATAACTACTCCGTGGAGACAGCTGATACATGGCGTTATATAAACAGTCCATGGCCGTGGGAAACAGATTGGGACAGAAGATAACGATTCAAAATTTATAATATAATGAGAGGATGATTAATGAATTATGTTTATGTATGAAAAAAAATTGCAGTACCCGGTAAGGGTATCAAATAAAGATGTCAGAATGGCAAAGGCTGTGCTAAACCAGTACGGCGGAGCCGACGGAGAGATGAGTGCAAGCATGAATTACCTGACACAAAGATTCAGCATGCCGTTAAATGAGACAAAAGGCTTGTTAACGGATATAGGCACTGAAGAATTGGGTCATATGGAAATGGTTGCCACATTGTTTAGAAAGCTGCTGGAAGGAGCTACAAAGGATGAAATGATTGCTGCCGGATTCGGCGGTTATTATGCAAATCATGAAACCTGCCCATTTTATCTCGATTCTGACGGTGTTCCTTGGGAAGCAAAATATACTCAGGCGAAAGGAGATCCTATAGCAGATTTATACAACGATCTTGCTGCAGAACAAAAAGCAAGAGCGACCTATGAAAATTTGATTAAATTAACAGACGATCCTCTTGTAAAGGATACGTTAAGATGGCTTAGAGAAAGAGAAATTGTTCATTTCCAAAGATTTGGAGAGGCCTTGAGATTAGTTGAGGAATATACCGCAAACAAAAAATACTTTTAATAAACTTCATACATGATAATATTTTGTAAAGATTTATATACGGCGGTTAAAAAGCCGCCGTATTCTTGTAAAACAGATTATGTATAATCATTTATTGAGGTCAGATTAATTATTTATAAACTATTTTTCTTATAGTTTCCTCAGAAAGACAATATTCTTCAGACAGACAATCTATACTGATTTTTTCAAAATAAAATTTATATCGTATTTCATCATTCCGCTGCTCATAAAATATTTTGGCGCCTGAATCGGTACCCCATTTCTTTCTTTCTTTAACAGACGGAATATATAATGCTTCACCGGAAGTATATTTTTGTATCTCCCTTAAAAGTTCATCAGGAAGTATATCCATTGCATTACGATATTTCATTTAAATATACCTCCTAATTGTCGGCTAAAAACTCCTCCACCGTATTATACTTGTTTATTTTTATACCGTGATTTTCAATTTCGGAAATTATATATTTCTCAAGCTTTAATCCCTGTTCTTTCACCGCAAATAAATTTTCAGAGTCAAAGCAACCCAGCAAATTCATTTCAGCAAGTCCGAATTCTTCCTTTACAATATTAAGCTCATTTTGAAGATAACATGCAGCAGAAAAAGCTTCAATCTTATCATTCACTTCACAGTGATAGCTTAGATGTCGCCATTTCAGAGAAAGTTCCTGATACCAATCTGACAAATCTGCAAAATTTGAATTAGTCTTTTTTTGTTCATTGTAGGGCTTATGCTTGGCAATGAATTGACGCGAAGCATAAATAATCAGATGAGCAAGATTTTTAAGTTCTTCAGCTGTCCTTGCATTAATAATTCCATTGTAATATTCGATAAAGCTGTCAGGCATATCTTCTAAGTCAAATATTGAAGTGCATTTATTATCTTTCCACTCATAAATGAATGTTCCGTTAAGATAAGCAATTGCATTTGATAGATAGTCGGTAACATACCCCGCTGCCATGCGTACCTTATACAAAGCATCCTCAAACATCATAGTTCGGTACAGGTCCATTGCGATATCAAGTTGTTTTAGTGATTGCTTATACATAAACTCCTTATTTTTCAAATTATCATACAATCTTTGCTTCAATTCAATAAAACGAGCTTTATCTTCCTCAGTACGACTATAAAGTATCTCTGCATTTCCGAGGCAAAGGGTACAGCGATCCTCTAAGTTTGCCGTATTTTCAGTACGCTCCCAGGTACGAGGATATAAATCATGTCCAATACCTTCAACTATAAACGTCTGACCAAGTTTTTTCCCTTTATCATTTGACGGAACAAAATAATCAAAACATTCGCCATGTCCGTCGCCATTGACTGTCGCACCTTTTACTGATATAAGCAATGCAACATCATCAGAATATTCCTTTTTTATTTTGCTAATAGCCCATTCAGTAAGTTTTTGTATAGTAGTTCTCATATAAATCCACCTTTCACGTAAATGTTAAGCAGCTGCCGCTTGATTACAGTTTAGTTGAAAGTATTTCAAAAAACAATGCCAAATATTATTTTGAAAAATTTGTGCAGGAAACGCTCTTAATATTTCATAAGTAATTTATAAAGCACTGCTTTTATGAGGAACAAAGCAATAAAAGGCTGCTTTCCTTTGCAGCCTTACATTTTAAATACCTTTTTAATATATTAACAAATACGTGGCAATCCTTCTCCATAGAGTACATCAATGATACGATTTCCATGCAATGAAGTAATCATACTTACCTTGTTTCCGTCCACAACTTTACCTATAATTTGAGCATCTTTCCCATATTTACTTCTTTTAATAGCTTTAAGAGCCCTTTCACTTTCTTTTTCCTTGACAACAACAATCATTTTACCTTCATTTGCCATGTAAAGCGGATCTAGCCCCAAAATATTACAAAAGCCTTTTACCTCATTGCTGACAGGTAATGAAGCTTCACATATTTCTACTCCGCAGGAGGAGCTTGATGCGATTTCATTAAGGACTGTTGCAAGTCCACCCCGAGTTACGTCACGCATACAATGAACATTAATTTTATCGTCTATCAAATTTTTAACGATTGAAGTAAGAGGAGCACAGTCACTCATAATATCATTTTCTATTCCCATTCTTTTTGATAGGATTGCTGCATGATGTTCACCCAAATTACCTGATAATATTATTATATCTCCGATTCTGCAATTTGAAATACTGACATTTTTTATAACTACTTCTCCTATTCCCGATGTATTAATATAAATACCACCCTTACCTTCAATGACCTTTGTGTCTCCCGCAACGATTTTTACATTTGCTTCTTTTGCAGCAAGCTTCATGGAATGGGCAATTTCATCTATTACTTCAATCTCTGCACCCTCTTCAATTATAAAGCCTGCTGTCAGATATTTCGGAACTGCACCCATCATTGATAAATCATTAACAGTCCCGCACACCGCAAGCTTTCCGATATCTCCTCCATTAAAAAACAAGGGGTTTACCACAAAGGAATCCGTTGTATAAGCAATCCTTCCCATTATGTTCAAGACAGCTGCATCCTCAAGCTTATTCAGTATTCTGTTACCAAAATGCTTCAGAAAAATATCATTGATTAAATTACTCGTTTGCTTACCACCGCTGCCATATGACATATCTATTTTCATTTTTTTGCCTCCACATTTTTATACCATATTCCACAGGCTCCCTCGGCAGAAACCATGCAGGGTCCGAAAGCATTCAGCGGTGTGCAGGCTTTCCCGAACAATGTGCAATCTGTAGGATTTATACGACCTAATATTACATCCTTGCAGCTGCAGCCTGCCGGATTATTCTCGTCATGCATTTCAAAATCGCTGCCAATATCGAAATCCGAATATTTTTCTTTTATTTTCAAGGCTGAATTTTTAATAATTCCTATTCCTCTCCAATAATCATCCTTAATACCAAAATATTTGTGAATCATATTTAAAGCCTTTATATTTCCTTCGTCTGAAACTGCACTTGCATACAAATTTTTCATTCCGAATTGATTATTATTTATTTTATTTACTATTTCATAGATAGCGGCAAGTATATGTTCACCTTCAAAACCGCTTATTACAAATGGCTTATGATATCTTTCCGCTAAATCTTTATATACTGATGAGCCGGTAATTACACTGACATGCCCCGGACAAAGAAAAGCATCTATATTTTCTTCGCTTTCACATACATATTCTATTGCAGGAATTATAGTTTTAACAGAAGTCAAAAGCTTTAAATTTTTTATCGTGTTTTTTATTATTTCCTCTATTAACAGAGCATAAATCGGTGTTGTTGTTTCAAATCCAACTGCAGCAAAAACAAACATAGTACCGCTGTTTTCCATTGCAAGCTTAATTGCCGAAAGAGGGGAATATACAATCTTAACATTTCCTCCTACAGCCTTTGCTTCAGTCAGTGACAGCTCGCTTCCCTTTACCTTCATCATATCGCCAAAGGTTAAAACACAGCAATTTTCCCTTAAGGAATATTCCACCAGCTTATCTATATATGCAGAGGAGGTTACACAAACCGGGCATCCGGGCCCTGATATCAATTGTATTTCAGGTGAAATCAGGGCCCGGATGCCATTTTTAAAGATGCTTGAGGTATGAGTACCGCAAACCTCCATTATTTTAATTTTTCTTCCGCTGTAACACTTTATTTCAGATAAAACCTGCTGAAGAGTTTTCATTTTTCCTCCCCAAGCTGATTGAATATATCTAATATTTCCTCAGCCATATCCTTCTTAAGTACTTCAAGTACACAGCCTGCATGTATTAAAACATAATCTCCTATATTGACAGAAACCAATTTAATATTAACTTCACAGATATTATTCATAATATCCACCTTTGCGTTGTCTCCGTTAATTTCTATTATCTTTCCGGGTACTGCAACACACATTCTAATCACCTCTCTAATCCGATAAAGGTTTGACCTAAGCTAATTGATCCGTCATTAGGCGGAACAGTCAAATTATAATAAACATTGAAATTTTTATCTCTTAACAGCTTTAATACTCGTTCAATCAGCAATGTATTTTGAAATACTCCTCCGCTCAATGCGACTGTATTGATATTTTGTTCAAATCTTATACGTTCACAAATATTTAAGACTGCATCTGCAATGGCATAATGAAAACCAAGAGCAAGTGATCTGACATCAATAATTTCTCTTAATCTGCATAAAGACTCTAATACAGGCTTTGAATCTATTTTTAATGCGCCATCTGCTTTTTCAATTGCGAATTTAAGCTTTTGAGGCTCAATTTTATTTTGCAAAGCATAAATTGCTTCTTTTTCTAAATTTGCGGCACATTGACCCTCATAACAGTTTTCATGCCTAATATCAAGTATCGAGGCAGCAACGTCAAATAATCTTCCCATACTTGATGTCAGTATGGTGTTGATATTATTCTTAATTGATGCTTCTATTATATCTCTTCGTTCATCTTTTATATATTCTGTAAGTCCTTCATTAATCAAAAAGCATGTGGCAGTTTTTTTAGCATCTCGCATCGATTGATCACCGCCCAAAACAGGCATATATTTTAAATGAGCATACCTTTCAAAAGCCGCGCCTTCACATATTAAAAATTCACCGCCCCAGATATTTCCGTCGGTGCCATAGCCGGTTCCGTCAAAGGCCACTCCTATAACCTTGCCTTTTAAGCTGTGCTCTGCCATAACCGACGCAATATGTGCATGGTGATGCTGGACATACAGCACAGGAATTCCCATAGATTTTGCAAAGCTTGATGAATGATAGTTAGGATGAAGGTCGCATATAGCGATATCAGGCTTAATCTTTAACAAATGCGACAAATCCGAAAAGGAATTCATATATTCCTCAAATACAGAAAGCTCCTCCAGGTCTCCGAAATGCTGAGACACTACTGCATTTCCCTTTTTATACAAGCAAAAGGCTGCCTTTAAATCACTTCCGGCTGCGAAAATTTGCAAGTCATCTTTTCCTTCTGATATAAAGACCGGATACGGTACATAGCCTCGGCTTCTTCGTGTGAGCTGCACATGATTGTCTATAACCTTAGCCACCGAATCATCGACAGAACGAACAATTCTCCTTGTATTATATAAAACACCGTTTAAATAAGGGGATTTATGAGACAGCATCTCCTTATCATCCTTTATTATCGGTTTGTTGGATATATTAGCGCTGGTCATAATTAAGGGTCCGCAACTTTCAGTCAGCATTATTTGCAGTGGAGTATAGGGTAAAAAAGCACCACAGTACATACTGTCCATGTTGGTGGATTTCGCTATTCTGTCATCCTTAGTATATAATAAAACAATCGGTCTTGCCTTTGATTTTAATAGTTCCTCCTCTTTTTCAGAAACAATACAATAATCCTTGATTGAGGCAATTGACTCAAACATTACTGCAAAGGGCTTCTCTTCTCTTACCTTTAACTTTCTGAGATTCTTTACTGTAGCTTCCTTAAATGGTGAACAAGCAAGATGATAACCCCCTATTCCCTTAACTGCAATTATTCCGCCTGTATTTAAAGTCTTCACCGCAGCCTCAAAGGCATCCCTATTGACTAAATTATTTAAAATCAAATATGGTCCGCAATCATTGCAAGATATTGTTTGAGCGTGTAATCTTCTGCTTTCGGGTGATGTATATTCACTCATGCAGGTTGGACACATATCAAAATCCTTCATAGATTTGGT
>DAIUCB010000006.1:0-24446 GCA_036846385.1 Bacillota bacterium
CAAATACCAATAGGTTCTTAAAATTCAAAGCTTCCAGCTGTGCCTTAAGATCCTTGTTATTTCCGCAAACAACAGCTACCTGAATATTTTTATATCTGCACAGCTCAATACATACCTTTTTAATATCCTTTAGCACACCGAATGCTCCGGCGTTAATCAGAACAATT
This sequence comes from Bacillota bacterium, assembly GCA_036846385.1. Taxonomy (GTDB): domain Bacteria; phylum Bacillota; class Clostridia; order Tissierellales; family Sedimentibacteraceae; genus Sedimentibacter. The sequence goes on from DAIUCB010000006.1 coordinate 168, forward strand.
TTTTTTGATTTTTTGATATGATATTTTTTATAAAAGCTTGTCAAGTTTTCCATTTCTTCAAAGGCATCTCTGACAGGAATGCCTGATACAACAGTTTTTTCTATAGGAATATTCATTTTGCTTAATTCCTGCTGCAGCTCAGATGTTGCAATGTAAAATTTATCTATTTCTTCACTTAACCATAGCTTATGTACATAAAAATCGGTAACTATATTAAATACGGGAATATTTTCACCTTTTGTATTTTTAATTTTAAGAGAAGCTAAAATCGGAAAGGTGTTAATGATAATATCAGGCTTAAATTCGCCGGCAATTTGATTTAACTTCTTTAATCCAAAGTTACGATACAAATCCATTATTTTTTTGTCAACAAGCTTTTCACTGCCGTAATACAACAAAGAATAAGCTTCTCCGAATTCATAGCTTTTAATATATGCCTTCTTAATCGTCTCTGTTATTAAAGGGTGGGACTCAGTAAATAAATCAACAACCGAAACATTATTATATCCCTTATTTGTAAAAGCGTTTTTTAATGCGGTAGCAACCATTAGGTGACCATTACCAAAAGGTGCCGTAGTAATTAAAATATTCAGATTCATATTTTCCTCCGGAGATATATCTTAAAAAATATCAACGATGTAACCAATAATTAATTTTCAAAATAGTGTTCTTTATATTGTATTCATAAAATATTATAATATATAAACCTATTTAAATAAAGGACTATTTTGTCAAAAGGTTACTATTTTTTACTATATAATCGGAGGTTGAGAATGTTCCAGGAGCTGGCTAAAGCATTTTTTTTAATTTTTATGGCAGAATTAGGCGACAAAACTCAAATATTACTTATGACCTGCGCTGCAAAATATTCAATATTTCAGGTATTAACAGGAATATTTTTAGGAGTTGCATTAAATCACGGGTTAGCGATAGCAATAGGGATGTATATTTCTAATTTTGTTGCTAATGATTTATTACATTTATTCGCCGGGATAATATTTATTATTTTTGGACTATATTCTTTTATTAACACAGATGATGAAAAAGGTCAACGCCGAACCGTTAAATGCGGTCCGGTGCTTACAGTAGCAGGAACATTTTTTTTAGGTGAATTAGGGGACAAAACTCAATTGACAGCTATGACAATTGCAATGGAGTCTGAATATCCTTTATTAATATTATTAGGGTCGATTGCAGGTATGGTAACAGTAGGCTGCATGGGAATTATTATAGGCATCGCATTGACTAAAAGAATGCCTTCATATATTATAAAATTTATTTCAGGATCAATTTTTATTATATTCGGTTGTACAAAACTTTTTAATAATTCGAATTTATTTGTTTGTAATACATTATGTCAGGGTATATTAATAGTGATGATTATTTTTGTTTCGCTGCTTTGTATTTCACGGCTAATAAAAAATGAGTAAATTTTAAGGAAATCTTAATGCACAAAATGTATAATGGTTTAAAAATATTCACCATAAGATAGACAAAAATCAGTCGCGTGTCAAAAAAACCGTCACATCTTGTCTGGAATCTTATACAGAAATTTTATATAATTTTAAAAAGAATCGAAATTGTAATGTTTGTAAAGTTGGCATGGATATTGCTATATATATTGGCAGAAACAAACTAATAGTAAAAAAGACTTAAAAATAAAACTATGGAGAAATAAAATATGAATAAAGCTTTAATCTTTAACATACAAAAATTCTCTGTTCATGACGGTCCGGGTATCAGGACTACAGTATTTTTCAAGGGATGTCCTTTAAGATGTATGTGGTGTCATAACCCTGAAAGTCAAAACACAAAAAAAGAGATGCTTTATGACAGAGATAAATGTGTTTTATGCGGTACTTGCGAAAAAGTATGCCCGAAAAAGGCTATCAAAATTGAAAATGGCGTACTTACAACGGATATGAATAAATGTGATTTCTGTGGGGAATGTGTAATTAACTGTATGTATGGTGCAAGAGAAATTGTAGGTAAAGAATATACGGTTGATGAAGTAGTGAATGCAGTATTAAAGGATAAAGTTTTTTATGAAGAGTCAGGAGGCGGTGTTACTGTTTCAGGCGGAGAGCCTTTAATGCAAATAGATTTTGTGGAAGAGCTTCTAAAGAGACTGAAAGAGGAAAATGTACACACTGCAGTTGATACAAGCGGAGCAGTAAGCTTTGAAATTTTAGAAAGAGCTGCAAAATATACTGACCTGTTCTTATTCGATTTAAAGGTTATGGATGATGAAAAGCATATAGAATATATAGGAGCATCAAATAAAAATATAATCGAAAATTTAAAGAAGCTTGCAAAAATTCATAATAATATTAATCTAAGAATGCCGATAATTGAGGGCGTAAATGCCGATGTCAGCCATATTGAAAAGGTTCTGGAGCTGATAGAGGACTTAAATATAAAGAAAGTAAATTTATTACCATATCACGACATTGCTAAACATAAATACAAAAAGCTCGGAAGAATCTATGAGGAGGCTAAAATGTCAAAGCCATCCGATGAGAAGATGAACAGCTTTAAGGATATGTTTGCAAAAAGAGGATATGAAGTCAAAATAGGAGGATAATTATGAGAGGCTATACTGAAAGAACTAAAAAGTTAAGACAACAAAGTGTTTCTACACAACCAAGAGTAAGCTTGGAAAGAGCAATACTTGAAACAGAGTTTTACAAAGAAAATGAAGGAAAATATGAAATTCCTGTAATGAGAGGCTTAAACCTTTTAAATTACATGAGTAAAAGAAAATTATACATCGGCGAAGGTGAATTAATCGTTGGTGAAAAGAGTGAAGGACCGCAGGTTGTTCCGACATATCCTGAAATTTGTGCTCATACAGTTGAAGACATGGATATCATGGACAGCAGAAAATTAGTTAGCTTTAAAGTAAAACCTGAAGATAAAATAACTCAGAAAGAAATGATATTACCATACTGGGAAGGAAAGGCAACAAGAGACAGATTGCTTCAACAAGTTCCTCAAAGATGGAAAGACAGCTATTATGCAGGTATGTTCACTGAATTTATGGAGCAAAGAGGTCCGGGACATACAGTTGCAGACGGCAAAATGTATGAAAAAGGATTTATTGAATTTAAAAAAGAATTAGAAGATCAAATTGCAAGTCTTGATTTTGAACATGACTTGGATGCTTATGATAAAAGAGCCCAATTGCAAGGTATGGTTTATTCATGCGATGCTATAATGGTTCTTGGAAAAAGATATGCTGAGTATGCAAGAGAATTAGCAGCTAAAGAAGCAGATCCAAAGAGAAAAGAAGAATTATTGTGGATTGCCGGAAACTGTGATGTTGTACCTGCACATAAGCCTGAAACATTTGCTCAGTGCTTACAGATGTATTGGTTTGTACATTTGTGTGTAACAACTGAAACAAATACATGGGATTCATTCTCACCGGGAAAATTAGACCAATATATTTATCCATTCTACAAAAAAGAAAAAGAAGCGGGAGCTATTGATTATGACAAAGCAAGAGAGCTTCTTGAATGCTTATGGATTAAATTTAACAATCAGCCTGCTCCTCCAAAGGTTGGTATAACTTTAAAAGAAAGTGCAACTTACACTGACTTTGCTAACTTAAACACAGGTGGTATCAATCCATGGACAGGAGAAGACGGAGTTAATGAAGTATCATATATTATCCTTGATACAATGGATGAAATGAAGCTTCTTCAGCCAAGCTCAAATGTTCAGATAAGCGAAAAAACACCGGATGAATTCTTACACAGAGCTGTTGAAATATCAAGAAAGGGCTGGGGACAACCATGCTTCTACAATACTGAAGAATTAATCCAGGAGCTTTTAAATGCAGGAAAAACATTAGAGGATGCTCGTTTCGGCGGTTCAAGCGGATGCGTTGAAACAGGCTGCCACGGAAGAGAAGCTTATGTATTGACAGGATATTTAAATGTTCCAAAAATATTTGAAATCACATTAAACAACGGTTTTGACAAATATACAAACAAGCAAATAGGTTTGCAGACAGGAAATCCTGAAGACTTCAAATCATATGAAGAATTAAGAGACGCATTTATGAAGCAATTAGATCACTTCATAGGAATAAAAATTGAAGGAAACAATATAATTGAAAAAATATTTGCTAAATATATGCCTGTAACATTTATGTCAGTATTGACAGACGGATGTAGAGAAAAAGGAAAAGACTACAATGCAGGCGGATCAAAATACAATACAAGATATATTCAGGTAGTTGGTATCGGTACTATCACAGACTGTCTGACAGCTGTTAAATACAATGTGTTTGACAACAAGAGATTAACTATGAAGCAACTGCTTGACGCTGTAGATGCTAACTTTGTAGGTCATGAAATGACAAGAAACTTAGTTCTCAACCATACACCTAAGTACGGTAATGATGATGACTACGCAGATAATATCATGATAGATGTATTCGAAAGCGTAAGAGATAAGATAAGAGGAAGAGAAACTGTTTGCGGAGGAACTTACCAAATAGATATGCTTCCTACAACTTGCCACGTATACTTCGGATCTGTAATGACAGCATCTGTAAACGGAAGACTTGCCGAAAAACCATTAACAGACGGTATTTCACCTGAAAAGGGAGCAGATACTAACGGTCCTACAGCTGTTATCAGATCAGCAGCAAAGATGGATCATACTTCAACAGGCGGTACATTGTTGAACCAGAAATTTACTCCATCTTCAATAGCAGGAGAAGAAGGTATCAAAAACGTATCATCATTAATCAGAGCTTACTTCAAAATGATGGGTCACCACATCCAGTTCAACGTTGTTGACAGATCTACATTACTTGAAGCACAGCAAAACCCTGATGAAAACAAAGACTTAATAGTTCGTGTTGCAGGATATTCAGACTACTTCAATAACCTTGAAAAAGCTCTGCAGGATGAAATAATAGACAGAACAGAACAAGCTTTTAACTAAGCTAAGAATATATAAACAACAGGCTATGGAGCAAAAATGCTCCATAGTTTTTTTCATATTGTAAATGGACGATATTAAGAATATAAGCAGATAATGATAAAATATTACCTTATAATATTGAGATTAAATCATATAATATATTATTGTTACAATCAATATCAAGGAGGCAAAATGGACAGAATAAGCAGTTTTGCAAAGTGGGCTTTAAGAGCTGCAATAGCTTTTTCGCTTATATTTACAATAATAAACAAGCATTGGGTTGGTACGGCAGGAGGCTCTATAGTTTTAATAGCAACATTTATTGTAGATTATATAAATAATAAGTTTTTAAAAATAAATACAACCATAACAGCCATAGTGTACATATATTGTATTTTTAGTCTCGTGCTGGGAAACATGTGGGATTTTTATGATATAATAGAATGGTGGGATATTCTGATGCATATATTATCCGGTATTATTTTAGGAGTTATCGGGGAATGTATGCTGAGAAATAGCAAGAACACTGTAATAGAGTCAAGAGTAATAAGATTTTTGTTTATAGCAGGCATAGCATGTTTGGGCGGAATAATATGGGAGATATATGAATTTTCAATTGATACCTTTTTAGGACTCGATACACAGCTTGCCAAATCTTCAGGAGTAGTAGATACAATGCTTGATTTGATAACCGACCTTTTAGGAGGCATATTAGTCGGATTATGGGGACGTGGTTGTTGACATAAGAGCAATCAATGTACATGTAAATTAAGTATTACAGATTAGAGAGTACCGAATATTGGTGCTCTTTTTTATTTAATAGTAAATTGTTATATCTTAAATTCTTTGAATACCTTTATAAATTGATATGGTATTTTTCATAGATAATAATTACAAAAATTTAAAAATTTTTTTTGATAAAAAATGTCCCCAAAAGCACATAAATTTCGTTATATAGTTATAAAAGAAAAAAATCATATATAAGGTGAGGTATTTAGGAAGCAGAGAAAAATATTAAGCTACCGAATGTCTCGCTCTCTAATATATTTTAAAAATTTTAAATTAAGGAGATGAAGGTATGTTGCATATAAGGTCACTTAATAAGATAATATAGTCACTAAATAATGAACACCGACGATAAAGTCATAAGTAATTTACTAATGATGTAAGATGTATTATGGAAGAGAAAGGATGGATAAAATGAAACTCTTAAATAAAAAATATATGTACAAGATGCTTATAGTAGCTGTAATAGTTGTAATAGTTGTAAACTTATTTACATTCATGGTGTATGGAGATGGAATTAGCAGATCAATTGCAGTAATCGTGCATGAAGATCCTAATCAAATTCAAAATATTGAAATCACTAATTATGAACTTAAATCCTTCATAAATAGCATTGAAGATAAAGAAAAGAGAGCTCTTCTTTATGAAATCAGTATCACTCCAGTAAAAGAAGAAGCAAGAGAATATATCGGTGATGATAGTAGTCTTAACTCATATAGTTATATATCAGTTGACTCAATTAAAGGGTATAAAGAGTTGGCACAATTGTCTATTGATGAGTTAAGAAAAAAATTAGATGAAGTAAAAGCAATGAACGCTACTCTCATTAAAAATGAAAATATGCTATTTGATTAAGATCTAAAGTTGACTGAAAAACTGACAGAAAAAATGTAAAAAATATATAAAAAAACAGTTGCATTTTAGAAGCATCTATAATATAATAAAAGAAATTAAACCCAACTAAATTAGTAGGAAATACCATGAAGAAGGAAAGTAATATATATTGAATTTTTAGAGAGAGTATCTCAAGGCTGAAAGGATACTTATCGGAGATATATATGAAGTGCCCTTTGGAGTACAGCACCGAAATATGAGTAGGCTGCCGCGGAACTTATCCGTTATAATAGCGAAGCATGATAGTGCTTTATGAGAGGGCATATTGTATATGTCAATAAGAGTGGAACCGCGGATTATACTCCGTCTCTAAGTTAATTAGAGACGGAGTTTTTGTATTTAATATATAAAAACTGATTATGGATATTATCTAATTTAGTAGTCGGTAATTGTAATAGGTAACAATGAAGAGCTATATGAAGCTTTAAAATCCGAATATTCTTATTATATTATAAAAAGAAAGGAAGAATAAAAATGATAAAATTTATAAAATCAATTATAAGCGATATAGATTCAGTTTTTGACAGAGACCCTGCAGCGAGAAACAGACTTGAGGTTTTCCTTTTATATCCTCACATCAAAGCAATTATTGCATATCGTATAGCCAATAAGCTATATAAAAAGGAGCACTACTTTTTAGCAAGATGGATATCAAACAGAGCAAGGCGTAAAACAGGTATCGAAATACATCCCGGTGCAACTATAGGTGACGGATTGTTTATAGATCACGGAATGGGAGTCGTTATAGGCGAAACAGCAATAGTAGGAAATAATGTGACTATGTATCACGGAGCTACTCTTGGGGGAACCGGCAATGAAAAAGGAAAAAGACATCCTACGGTTGGAGACAATGTAACAATCGGTGCATCGGCAAAAATACTAGGAAACATTTATATAGCTTCCGGCACCAGAGTTGGAGCCAATGCCGTTGTTGTAAGAGATACAAATCCGAATTCCACAGTAGTAGGCATACCTGCTATAGAGGTAAAAAAAACAATAAATTGATAAATTTAACCGAATATGTAATATAAATGGAGGGTAAAAACCCTCCATATCTTATTCCTTAACATTATCTAAATTAACTTTAAAGGCTTCTCCTTCCTTCATCATAATATGTCCGGATTCATACGGCTTACCGTCTACAGTGATATATACCTTTTCTGTACCGTAATAGATGCCTAATGTATTAGTTATACTTTGCAAAATCATACTCTCATATCCTGAGCCGGCATTCATTTCCGTAACCAGCTCCTTGGAAAAGTCAATTTTGACAACATCATTATCTAATCTTAGATTGTTTATTTTTACATTTGTGCTTAAAATTTGTCTGTCTTTGCCAAGACCTTTAATAGTCTTTTCAATTACATCCTTAGTTTCTTCGTTAGTTTTGAATAATAAATCAATACTTTCAGAGTTGATATTGTCAGCGTCTATATCCGGATAAAATACTTTCAACTTTTGAACCAAAGGAGCATCTTTTTTAATTTTACTTAAGGTTGAAGTAACCTCATATCCTTCGCCGGAATTTATCACCTTTATTAAACCGATATTCTTCGCATAATAGCTTATAGTCTTAGTATTTTGCCCTTCTGAAGTGATCTCCATCGCCTTATATTCTCCGGATGGTGTTTTTATTTCTACATCAACATTTGTTATGGTTTTTTTGATATTATCGCCTGTAGTCCAACCGGTACCCTTTTCAAGAGGCTCTTTTAATAAAATTTCTCCTTCATTCTTTTCCGTGCCTGTAAAGTTTTCTCTAAAATAGGTTTCTCCTCTGGAAAACAGCTCCTTCAGTTGTCCGTCTTTATATTCCAAAACCCTGACAACCTCAGTTCCGCCGTTATTTTCTCTCGTTTGAATACGATTTTTATTTATGAAATCAACATATAAAGTATAGGCGGCAAATTCATTTCCTTCACCTGAATATTCATATTTAACATTTTCCGTAAAGGGAAAATAATCTTTAATTGTAAGTTTTGAAATCTTATTATCTTCGCCGTTGTTTTTTGGATTGTTATCTGTAACATTTTTATTACATGATGTTAATATAAGTAATGTCATAATTAAAATAATGCTTAATTTTCTTTTCATACATACCTCCTATTGTATAATAATATATTATATCCAAGTTAGGTTAAAATAACATTAAATGATGTATAATTAGTTTTATTTAGTACAATGACGATCATTACATTGTTGTATTTATACATAAAATATTATATAATAATATAAATTAAAACTAAACATAAATTAAGGAGATAACATTAATGAAAAACAATTTTGGGCTAATAGGACTTGGAAATATGGGATCTATGATATTGGATCAATTATTAAAGCTAAATCTCTTGAAGGTAGATGAAATATATGTGTCTAATCGTTCAATGGAAAAAATCGAGAAGTTTAAAGAAAGGTATAATTCTATAAATGCTTGCATTGATAACATAGAGGTAGCCAAAAACTGCAAAAATATTATGCTATGCGTTGAACCTACCAATGTTCCTTCAGTTCTTCTGGAGATAAAACCCTATTTGGATAATGACAGCTATCTTATGATATCTACAGCTACTGTTGCTTACGAGGATTTATATAAAATATACAAGGGAAGAATAACTAAATTCATGCCAACTCTGAACTCCACAGTAAGAGGCGGCATAACCTTGGCTTGCTACAATGAGCTCGTGACAGAAGCTGATAAAAGGTTTTTTGAAGGTCTTATGTCAAGCATCAGCGAGGTTAATGTAATTAAAGAAGAGGATGTAAATCTGTGCCATAACCTGACAGGCAGCCTCCCTGCAATTATCTCCGAAATTATGCTCGAATTTGTTCGTGCAGCAGCTAAACACAGCATAAACATGACAATAGATGAAATTGAACATATGACTATGGTATCATTAGCAGGTGCTTCAAAGCTTTTCATAGAAAAAAACATGAAATTTGAGGATACTATTAAAAAGGTTTCGACAAGGGGCGGAATAACCTATGAGGGTATAAAGATATATGAAAAAAAGCTGCCTCCTATATTTGAAGAAGCATTTGATATTACGACAAAGAAGTATGATGATATAACAAAAAAAGCTGCCGATATAATAGATGAAATGGTAAAATAATATAGAATATATGATAAAAGGCGATTACTTCATCAGTAACCGCCTTTTATCAGCTTACGGGCAATATAGTATAATTATCGTGATAAATCTTTTCACCGATTGTAAAGGAAACAGGTTTAGAAAATAAAGGACCGTCATATGTAAAGGTGTGATATTCTCCGTTTTCACCGCAGATATCTGCACCGCTTTTCTCTATTTCCTCCGCAACCTCCCTTGTCAATACACTTCCGATAAATTTATCAGGCATTCTGGAATTATTCACTACTGTAATTATAGTTTTAAAGCCTGAATCAATAAATTCGTATACTATATTTTTGCGCTCTTCCTTCCACAGTGGAAAAAAGGCTTCTAAACTTGCAGCCTTGCATCGTTCAGTACACCAAACCAAATGCTCTTCCAAATCAATATCACCGAAAACACAAACCTCCGCACCTTGCTCGCGTGCAGATATAAGCTTTGCCTCGAAGTTCTCCTTATACATTTCGCCAGTAGTTTCGATAAGTGTTACAGGTATACCAACAGCATCTGATATGCGATCCAATAACGGTTTAGGGATACCGTGAAACCAGGATTGTTTTTTATCCTTGTTATACGTTGTAATAAGCTCCATGGGCACCATTCCCATTTTAACAGCTCTGTAAATGGCTAAGGTGCTGTCCTTACCGCAACTGTATGAGGCAACAAATTTTTTACCTTTATAATTTTTCATTTTACACCTACTTATAATTACGACTTATAAATTCCATTTCATCAGTATTATTTATTTCATTCATCAGCAAAGCAAAGTAGAAAAAGTAACCGGACAATAAATTGGCAAAGTCTATCAAAATATCCGCTACATCATTTCCTCTTTGAATATGCTTATAAAGCATTCTAACCAATGCTTTGAACTTTGTACGAATCAAATGGGCATGACAAGCACTTTCACAGCCTTGATTCAATACGAATTTTTCGCATCGGCCCTTGGTCATTTCCTTTAGTCGGAGTGTGGAAGCTTCCAGCCATTTCAGTTCCTCATGAGTTACAGAAACGAAGGTTCGTAGAGAAGGATTAATATGATATACCAATTCACATATCAGCAAAAGCTCTTTCTTTAATTCATCATCCTTTATCAGCGAATTCAAAAGACCGATATGACTCGATATTTCATCCGTGAAAATTTCAAAATCACATTTCAAATCATTCTCATCATCACTTAAAAAAGGGTATGCTTCAAATTTGCTCCTATATACATCTTTTTTCATATATTTATATCTCCTACATAATTTTACGAATTTTATTGTTATAATATGGAGCTTCCTCAAAGGCTTCCCATCGTTTTAAAGAATCTATCATAAAGCCTACTACATCCATGTCATACACATTATTCAGCAGGCTTGAGGATATGACCTCGGTAGTTTTTCCATATGCGGCAGTTTTGCCGTTGTCTAAAACAAGTACATTATCAGCCAAATGCATAGCCAGATTAATATCATGAAGCACACCGATTACAGAATGATTATTTTCCTTAGACCATTCCTTCAAGAAATCAATAAGTCCTGCCTGATACTTTAAATCAAGATGATTAGTCGGTTCATCCAATAATATTATCTGAGGCTCCTGAGCTAAAGCTCTTGCAAGATAAACTCTTTGCAGCTGACCTCCTGAAAGTGTGTTTATTTGTCTGTCCTTATAGCTGAATAATCCTATTGCCTTTAAACATTTATCTACATAATCCTTATCTTTTTGAGATGGCTTTTTAAATATATTATCCTTTATATGGAGATAGCGACCGAGAAGAACCGTCTCATAAACAGAGTAAGAAAAATATATTGTTGATATTTGACTCATAACAGCAATATGCTTGCCAATTTCGGCTCTCTTCATGTGTGAGATATTTTTGCCGTCTATTTCTATAGTTCCGTTACTTTGAATAAGTCCTGCTATAGCCTTTATAAGAGTCGTTTTGCCGCAGCCGTTTGGTCCTAAAATACACAGATTTTCGCCTTCCTTTACAGAAAGTGAAATATCATTTATAACATCTGTTCCATCATAACCTGCAGAAACATTTTTTAAATTTAGCATTTATTTCTCCTTTCCTTTAGAAAAGTATACATAAGCGAAAAACGGTGCGCCAACCAATGCGGTTATTGCGCCTACAGGCAATTCGGATGGTGAAATTACAGTACGAGCCACTAAATCGCATAAAACCATAAAAACTCCGCCGAAAAGCATTGACATAGGAACAACGATGCTGTGAGCAGAACCGAAAAGCTTTCTAACCATATGGGGAGCAATAAGGTCAATAAAGCCTATTACCCCTACAAAGGATACGGCGCTGCCTGTCAAGGCAGCAGATAAACCCAACAATAACCATTTAATTTTAGGAACATCAATGCCCATAGTAAAAGCTTGTTCCTCACCAAAGGTCATGGTATCCATCTCTCTGGCATAATTCATTAATAAAAGAACACCGATGACTACAATAGGAAACAATACAATAATATTTACCCATTCCTTCATTGCAAAGCTTCCCATCTGCCAAAAGGTAAGCTGAGTAAGATGCTCCTTGGAAATTGCAGTAATTAAAGTTAAAATTGCATTAATAAATAATGAAAATACCATACCCACCAAAATAATTGTGTTGTTTTCAAGATTTTTATCCATACGGGAAGCAAATTTAACCGAGCAATAAACAGTAAGCAAACCGCATATCAGACCAACAAGAGGCAAGGTAAACATACCGAGCAAAGGAATATTAAAACCTGTTACTATTACTATTGCAGCGCCTACAGATGCTCCTGAAGAGACCCCAAGAGTATAAGAGGATGCTAACGGATTTTTCAATACAGATTGCATTACCGTACCGCTTACCGAAAGAGCACCTCCGACTATAAAAGCCAGAAGCGTTCTGGGTAATCTCAGATTCCAAACTATCGGTACAGAGGTTACCTTAATATTTGAAGGAAGCGGATTATTAAAAAGCTTGTAAAGCAATATATCTAAAATATCTTTTGGCGGTACATGAATGCTGCCTATTACAACACCTAAAATTACAGCCAATACACTTATTACGACAGCTATAATTACTTTTATCTTGGTTTTCATGACTAGTATTTATCTGGGTAAACCGCATGAGCCATTTCTTCCAATGCCTTAATTATATTTTGGTTAGGCAAAGAGCTTGCCATGTTGTCTACATAATATACATCTTTATTTTTAACGGCAGTTATTTCTTCCCATCCTGAACGTGATAATATTTCATCCACAGGCTTTTCTATATAGCTTACATTTGTAATAATCACATCGGGATTTGCAGCCAAAATAGCTTCCTCAGATACAGAAATCCAGCTTTTTTGATCGGCAAGAACATTTTCTGCGCCAATAATTTCAATCATTTCATTTAAAAATACACCTGTTCCAAAGCTGTAGATACTTGGTGCTGCGGCTATTTCAAAATAAACAGTCTTTTTATCTTTAATTGAAGACGAAATTTTCTTTATTTCTTCAATTTTAGATTTCATTCCGTCAACCAATGACTGCCCTTTTTCATTTACCTTTACAACGTTTGAAATAAACATTATATCTTCATAAATTCCTTCAATACTGTCACTTGATGGAATATATATTACGCAAATACCCATATCCTTTAATGGTTTGTAAGGGTCATTGCCATCAACCATACTCATTGTAGATGCAAAAATAACATCGGGATTAAGTTCGGCTATTTTTTCTGCATCCGGAGTCATCATATCTATGTATGGTATATTTGCAGGTAATCCTTTGATATTTTTTGATTGAGTGTCAGCTGCGATAACTTTATCACCATAGCCTAAATCCACCAAAACCTCGGCTATAGACGGTGCCATAGTAATTATACTTTTAACATCCTCCGGGATTTTGATTTCATTACCTGCTCGGTCATTTGTCGGTAAGCTTGATACTTCCGGCTTTGTTGCTTGAGGCTGTTCATTGGCACAGCCTGTAATAATTGCTGCCAGTATTAACACTAAGACAGCAGTTGATATAATTTTTTTCATTCAGTATTCCTCCATTAATATATGAATATATATATTAAACACTTCGTTTTTTAATAAAAAAACGTTCCGGAGCTCATCCGAAACGTAAACAACCACAATATCTTTGGAATATAATATAGATTGAAAGTACCAAAGAATGTCTGTAAGGCTATCGCTTATATCGCTGTAAAGCATAGCATTTGCGGCTTTTTACGCAAATAATACCGGCAGGTTTTCCGACTCAGAGGTCAATGCAGTTTTTAACCTTCCCGGAAGCTATCCAGTGGTTTGCTTTCGCATAAAAACCGCTCTCTCATTACGGCAGCAGGACTGTTTAGGATTTTAACCTAATTCCCTATTATCGCATTTAGTTACCCAAGTGCGCACCAATATCGAAGATGTTTAATTTATCTACAGTATATTACACCTTTTAATCCTTGTCAATTGAAAACAAAAAAAATTATCAACTATGAAAACAAAAAAATAACAAAAAACTTACAAAAAAATATCAACAAATTGCTATTGACAAAATAGTATAATTTTATTATTATGAATTATAATTAAATTAGTATATTGCAATGATAAAGAGAAGTAAATACAAAAACTTTTCAGAGAGTGAAATCCAAGCTGAAAGATTTCATGAGTCAATTTGTATTGAAGGTAGCTTTTGAGCATTTAATCTGAAATAGCAGTAGGATTAAACGGATTAACCGTTATTTTTTTAAAGAGCCGTAATGGAAATTAGGTGGTACCGCGGGTTTTCTCGTCCTTTTATAGGGAGAAAGCTCGCTTTTTGTATGCATAACCAATATATCCGACAGTAGAAAGCAAATATATAGGTGAACTAAACTGTGTAAAGATTAAAATGGCGGTATTAGTCGCAACGAACTCAAAAGCATAAGTATTAATCGGAAATAATTTTACAAATATAGTATTAATCAGAGAGGAATGATGTTATGACAACAAATATACCAAGCAAGTATAATCCGAAAGAATTTGAAGAAAAAATATACAGCATGTGGATGGAAGAAAATTGCTTTAAGGCTAATCCAAATCCCGAAAAAAAACCATTTACAATAGTGATGCCTCCTCCGAACATAACAGGACAGCTTCACATGGGTCACGCACTGGATCAGACTTTGCAGGATGTACTAACCAGATGGAAAAGGATGCAGGGATATGAAGCACTGTGGCTACCCGGTTCAGATCATGCCAGTATAGCAACTGAGGTTAAGGTAGTTGAAAGAATCAAAAAAGAAGAAGGAAAAACAAAAGAAGAATTGGGGAGAGAAGAATTCCTCAAAAGAGCGTGGAAATGGAAGGAAGAATTCGGCGGGAGAATAGTTGAGCAGGTTAAAAAGCTCGGAAATTCATGTGACTGGTCAAGAGAAAGATTTACTATGGATGACGGCTGCAATGAAGCGGTTAAAGAGGTTTTCATCCGCTTATACGACAAAAAGCTAATATACAGAGGAAACAGAATCATCAACTGGTGTCCCGAGTGTCACACTACATTGTCAGACGCAGAGGTAGAGCATGAGGATACGCCGGGTAAATACTACTATGTAAAATATCCCTATGATGATAATCCTGATGAATATTTTGTTGTAGCCACAACAAGACCTGAAACAATTTTTGGTGACGTTGCAATAGCCGCACACCACGATGATGAAAGATACAAACATCTGATAGGTAAGAATGTTAAAGTTCCGCTGGTAGGCAGAGTAATTCCTATAATAGCCGATGAATACCCGGATATGACCAAGGCGACCGGGGCGTTAAAAATAACACCGGCACATGACCCCAACGATTATGAAATAGGGCTTCGTCATAATTTAGAGCAGGTAAGCTGCATGAATGAAGACGGCACTATGAATGAGGTTGCAGGAAAATACAAGGGTATGAATCGTTTTGAATGCAGAAAAGCATTTGTTAAGGAGCTGGAAGAAAACGGCTTTATATTAAAAACAGAAGATACAGACCACAATGTAGGAACATGCTACAGATGTCACAGTATAGTAGAGCCACGCATATCAGACCAGTGGTTCGTAAAAATGAAACCTTTGGCAGAGCCGGCAATCAAGGCAGGCGAAAATAAGGATGTAGAATTTGTACCTGAAAGATTTACTAAAATATATTCTCATTGGCTTGAAAATATCAGAGACTGGTGCATATCAAGACAATTATGGTGGGGACACAGAATACCTGCATATTATTGTCAGGACTGCAATGAGATAATGGTACAAAAGGATGCCCCTCACAAATGTACAAAATGCGGAAGTACAAATATAAAGCAGGATGAGGATGTTCTTGACACATGGTTTTCCTCCGCACTCTGGCCGTTTTCAACATTGGGCTGGCCAAATGAAACCGAGGATTTAAAATATTTCTATCCTACAGATGTTCTTGTAACAGGCTATGACATCATATTTTTCTGGATAGTAAGAATGGTATTTTCAGGGCTTGAAATAATGGATGAGGTACCGTTCAAATATGTATTTGTTCATGGACTTGTGAGGGATGCTGAAGGAAGAAAGATGAGTAAATCATTGGGAAACGGCATTGACCCTCTTGAAATAGTTGACGGTTTCGGAGCGGATGCATTAAGATTTATGCTCATGACAGGTATATCTCCGGGAAATGACACCCGCTTTAAAATCGAAAAGCTTGAATCCTGCAGAAACTTTGCTAACAAGCTTTGGAATGCATCAAGATTTGTACTGATGAATATCGATGGAAATTTGATTGATGAAAAAATTGCATCAGCAAATTATAAAACAGAAGATAAGTGGATTATATCACGAATCAATAAGGCAGCAGCTGAAATAACAAGCAATCTTGACAAATTCGAGCTCGGTATTGCAGCGCAGAGAGTTTACGATTTTATTTGGAATGAATACTGTGATTGGTATATTGAAATAGTTAAACCCAGATTGTACGGTGAAGAAGGCGTAGATAAGGATACAGCAAGATTTGTGCTGATTAAGGTATTAAAGGATATGCTCAAGCTTTTGCATCCCTTCATGCCTTTTATAACAGAGGAAATCTGGTCATATCTGCCTGATACCGATACAAGACTGATAAAATCAGATTGGCCTAAATATACAGAAGAAGAAAGCTTTGAAGAAGCTGAAAAGAACATGGAATTTTTGATGGAAGCTGTCAGAAGCATTAGAAATACCAGAGCTGAAATGAATGTTGCACCGTCTAGAAAGGCAAGAGCTGTATTTATTCCGTCAAAGGCAGAATGTGAAGCTTATATCAAAGAGGGCTCAGCATATTTTGCAACTCTTGCAAACATCACAGAGGTTCAAATTGTAGGCGATAAATCAGAAATTAAGGAAGATACTTCATCATCCGTCATCGACGGGACAGAAATATATCTCCCTCTTTCTGACCTGATAGATTTTGAAAAAGAAATCGAAAGGCTTGAAAAGGAAAAAACAAAGCTTCAGGGAGAGCTTGACAGGGTAAACGGAAAGCTCAGCAATGAAAAATTCATGGGTAAGGCCCCTGAAAGTGTAGTAGCCGAGGAAAGAGAAAAGCTGGCAAAATATCAGTCCATGATGGAAAAGGTAGTTGAAAGATTGGAATCGTTAAAAAAGTAAAGCTGAAAATCAGCTGATAGCATCTGATTTTAATGTATTTAATACGCTGAAAATGACATACGTTTTGAACGTTATAAAAATCGTTGAGAAATCAGCGATTTTTTTATTGTTAAATACAAAGCAGTGTGATAAACTAAAATCATTAGCTAAACAAAATTTACAAATAATAAAATAACAGGAGAGAGAAATGGTAACACAATATTTTCGAGATTTAAAGCTTGAGTTTAATGGTTACAATAAAAGCAAGCTAATGCAGGATATTATGGCAGGATTAACAGTTACGGCAGTAGCATTACCCCTTGCCCTTGCATTTGGAGTCAGCTCAGGGGCTGATGCGGCAGCAGGTCTTATTACAGCTATTATTGCAGGACTACTGATAGGCGGATTATCAGGAGCATCGTATCAATTGTCAGGTCCGACAGGTGCTATGACGGCAATATTGCTTTCCCTTACAGTTAAGCATGGATTAGACGGAGTTTTTTTAGCAGGATTATTATCAGGTATTATACTTCTTATCGCAGCTGCTTTTCATTTTGGTAAACTAGTGTCATTTATACCATCATCTGTTATCACAGGATTTACTTCAGGAATTTCAATTATTATTGCATTAGGACAAGTAGATAATTTTTTTGGAACTGTATCACACGGAGAAAATGCAGTAGAAAAGCTTCTTTCTTACGGAGAGCTTGGTTTTACACCAAACCTGTATGCAGTGATGTTTGGTGTTTTGGTAATTGTAATTATGATTTTATGGCCTAAAAAGTGGAATACCAGATTTCCTGCATCATTAGCCGGAATAATTATTGCTTTGGCTGTTAATTATATACTTAATTTGCCTGTAAGCGTAGTAGGCGAAATACCGAAAACACTCCTTCCACAAAACAGATTAACATTAGGTGCCATATCCTTTGGGAATATTACCGGTTTAATAAAACCGGCAATAAGCATTGCTATGCTGGGAATGATTGAAAGTTTGCTGTGCGGAGCATCTGCAGGGAAAATGAAAAATGAAAAATTAAATGCAGACAGAGAATTAATAGCACAAGGAATCGGAAATGTTGTTATTCCGTTTTTCGGCGGAGTACCTGCCACGGCGGCAATCGCACGTACCAGTGTTGCTATTAAATCAGGAGGACAAACACGCTTAGTGAGCATATTTCATTCATTCGGATTATTGGCATCAATGTTTTTGCTGGGATCAATAATGTCACGTATTCCATTATCTGCTCTGGCAGGTGTTTTAATAATGACTGCATGGAGAATGAATGAATGGCATGAAATAAAGTATATATTTAATAAGAAATTCAGTACCTCAATCATAGAATTTTTTATCACTATGGCGGCAACAGTAATGTTTGACCTTACAATAGCTATTCTGACAGGAGTATTTTTAGCAATCTTTTTATTTGTTTTCAGAAATTGTGAGCTTAAGGTTGATGTCAGTGATATTGATTTAAAAAGAATCCAGGGACACGGCATTTCTGCCGATCATACTTATACAAAGCTGGTTTATTTGACAGGACCATTATTCTTTGTTACAAAGGATAAATTTACTCAATCTGTTGAGCAGCTTACAGACGCAAAAAATATTATATTCTCCATGCGGGCAGTTACAAGCATAGATCAATCTGCAGTAAGTGAATTCAAAGAAGTAGTAACGAAATTTTCGACCGATGATATAAGAGTTTTATTTTGTGGAGTGCAGCCGGATGTGAAAATAATGTTTGACCGTTCAGGATTGACTGATAAAATTGGTGAAGATAATTTTTACTGGGATGCAATCGGTGCAATTAAATCTCTGGAAATTGATGAAGTGACAGCTTAATTTAAAAAAATTAAAAAGCGGAAGGATTTCTAAATTGAACTTCTTCCGCTTTTATTCATTATTTTTCATCTTAATCTTCTTCCTGTTTTAGGCCTCTTTCGTGTAATTCACATTCTTTTTGACTGCATTTATTATCAACATTATATATGCAGGTAATAGTACCGCACTTTCTAAAGTTCATTTTTGCAACTACATCTCTTATATCTTTCACTTTAATACTCATATCCAAACCTCCATATCTTATTTGATATAGTTATTATAGCACATAAAATGCAACTTGTAAATAGAAAAATGCAAAAATGATATAAAAAACTAAAAGTAAATGAAAAAAATGCAAGTTTATTGCAATAAATATTTAGAACAATGCATTTATAGGCAGTTAATTTTTCATAAAAGGTTTCCTCAAATGCAAGTATATTTTTTATGCCCTCTTTAACCGCAAAGGCGTACCTCAATTTGCAATCCTTATTTAATTGGAAAGATAAGTTTTCCTATTAAATAAGAAAAGACCTCGAGAATATTTCTCAAGGTCTTTTGTATAATGTGTTTTATAATTTATTTTATAATTGCCAAAACTATAAAGTTAAGAATAAAAAGCAATGTTGATACTAAAAGTATAGGATGAACCTCGCTTAATTTACCCTTGCATAGTTTAACCAGACAGTAGAATATGAAGCCTGCTGCGATACCATATGATATGTTGTAGCAAAAAGCCATAAAAATTGCTGCAAAGAATGCAGGAATTGCTTCCTCAAGATTTTCCCAATCGATATTCTTAAAGGATGAAAGCATCATTATACCTACGACTATCAATACCGGTGATGTTGCTGCAGATGGTATTAGTCCTGCAATTGGAGCTATCAGTATACATGCTAAGAATAATAAAGCTGTTACAACGCTTGTTAATCCTGTACGTCCGCCTGCTCCTATACCTGCCGCACTTTCTACATATGTTGTAGTGTTGGATGTTCCTAAGATTGCTCCTATTGATGTAGCAATTGCATCTGCAAATAAAGCCTTGTCCATTTTTGATTTAAAGCCTGTGCTTGTTTCAAGGGATTTTTGATCCTCTTCGCTGAATATTCCGCTTCGGCGTCCTGTACCTATAAATGTACCTATTGTATCAAAAGTATCTGATAAGCTGAATGCAAATATAGTCATTATTACCAATGGAATACGTGAAGCATCTTTAAACAGTGACAATAATCCTTCTTGTCCGAAAGCAGCTCCGAAGGTTGTGCCTAATTCGGAAAATGCTGTGCCGATGCTTCCTGCATTGATACTTGCATTTGACAAATTTACAATTCCAAAAGGTATTCCGATAATAGTTGTTGCGATAATACTGATTAATATTGCACCTTTAACCTTTAAAACTAATAAAACGACTGTTATTATAAGACCGATTAAAGCAAGCTGTGCAGTCGGATTTGTAAAATCAACAATTGCAGGAATTATTCCTCCATTTGAAACAACTGAAAAAATTCCGCTGAAAGTTCCGTCGGGGGTAAAAGGCTGTCCATTTACAGAAATTAAGTGAAAAGCCTCTGATGTAAACTGAATGAAATTAGCTCCCTTAATACCAATATAAGCTATAAATATTCCTATACCGCCGCCTATTGCATTTTGTATACTTACAGGTATAGCTTTAATAATGCTTTTACGAATTTTTGTTACTGTAATTGTAATATTAACTAAACCACATATAAAAACCAGTGCCAGTGCTTGTTGCCAAGTAAAATTAAGAGCAAAACATACAGTATAAGTAAAAAATGCATTTAAACCCATACCGGGCGCCTGAGCGTATGGTACATTTGCAAAAAGACCCATAATTAAGGTTCCTATTGCAGCAGCAAAAATTGTTGCCAGAAATACTGCCTGTGAAGGCATTCCTGTTGCAGAAAGTATTGACGGATTTACGAAAATGATGTAGGACATTGCAAAAAATGTTGTAAAACCGGCAATAATCTCTGTAGAAACATTTGTTCCGTTTTCCTTAAGTCTGAAAAATTTTTCCATTGATTCCTCCTATTAATTCAATATTTTTTAGAGACCTGCTCTTGACAAATATTAATTAGTGTAATCTTCCGTTTTCATAAAATATATATAACAGAAATTTTATTTTTCTGCTATATAAAAAAGCGAATAGTAAATAACTACTCGCATCAATTTCGGATATAAAAACAGAAAATCAATCAATAGTCAAACAATTTACGGTTGCTTGGTAGAAACTTTGGAACCATATTATCCATATTATATTGATGCATTAATATTTAATTTAGACTACTGTATTATACATTAAATAAATAAAATAGGCAATAGATTTTTGTAAAATCTTGTATTATAAAATCCCATGAAAAATCCTGTGTTAAATGTTTTTTGGTGACAGAATTACTTTTCCTCCAACTTGTTATTGATATTTTTATTATGTATATGAAGCAAAGCTAATTATAAACGGCAAAATAATATCTTTTGTATTTAAAATAACAATACAATATGATATAATCTAATAAGTAAATAATACTGATTATTATATTTGAAACAATTTATTCTTAAGGTGATATACTACTATTGATAATAAAGCAGATAAGAAAGATTTATAGGATGATGTTTTTTAAACTAACAGTCTATGTAAAGTACAGTAAAATACGAAAGGATATATATAATGGTTACATGTAAGCAGCTTTTAGAATTAGATATTTTACATAATGTCAAATTAATCGCCGGCAGAAAAGGTCTTGATAAAATTGTGACCTGGGTATATGCTAAGCATACGAAGACTATTACCCCATGGGTTCATGGAGGAGAATTTCTTTTGGTTTCCGGTTATGAATATGGTATGGATGAGGATGGATTATTACAGCTTTTGGAAGAAGCAGCAATAAACAAACTATCCGGTATTTTAATTGAGGGCGGAATCAATTTCAAAGAAATATCTGTTAAGGTTACAAAAAAAGCCGATGAAGAAGAGATTCCGTTGTTTTTTGTTAACGGCGTAATTAGCTTTTTAGATGTTACTCGTGATATATCTGACTTTATATTGGAGAATAGATATATAAATAAAAGTAACATATCATTGTTAGACCAAATGCTAAACTCATTATCGTTAAGCCGTCAGGAAGTAAATCAATTATTTTATGGAGCAGGAATATCACCGAATTGTTATTTTATAGTAGCTTCATTTAGTGTCAGTGATTGTAATCCGCAATTAAATAAACATGCCGGAACCAGATTAGATACGATTGTTCGACTTTCCAGATGCTTGCAAAAATATACATGTGCTTTATTTGAGGAACTGGGACTTAAGGAATTATACAGGGTTATTTATGATTCTGTCGATTATTTAATATATGCGGATAATGAAGAAGACCTACTGTCAATTGTAGAAGATTTAAAGAAAATTCGAAAACGCCTTGACTCTCAGCTGGATGATTATAATATATATCTTTCGTTTAGCAGTATGATACATGATGTTATGAGCATATTAAATGGCTTTAATGAAGCTTCCTTTACAGCAAAATTATTACATAATAAATTATTGCCCGGAACAGTAAAGAGTTTTTCCGAAATTGGAAGCTATCAAATGATGTTTTATATTGAAGACAAGAAAAAATTGCTTCCTTTCAGGGATCGTTATTTGAAAGAATTGTATAAGGTCGATTTAGAGTATTCTTCCCAATTATTAGAGACTCTTCGAGAGTATCTTATTCAAAATGGCAATATGCTGCAAACCGCAAAAAATCTGTTTATACATAGGAACACTTTACAATATCGGATGGATAGAATAAAAGCAATTACTAATATGGAACTTAATGATTTTATTGTAAGAAGAGATTTAATAAATGCATTTATAATTCTCGATATCCTTCCTTTTCCTTGATATTAGTAAAATAATAGAATATATAAGATAAAAAAAATACTATTGTTATCAAAGTTAAGTAACAGTAGTTTTTTTGTATTCAAAATCAATTTTAATGTATAGTGCATTTTGTACATAATTAATTGAAACAATTGTGCATGTTGTTGCTCAAAAGTGCTCAATTAATTCATAAATTGTGCAAATAGACAGGTAATATCATTTGCTATATAATTTAATTATCAAACAATTTTGTTATAGATAAATTTATCTAATAATCCAGAAATAACGAGTAAAAGAATGTTATTACCTGAAAAGGGGAGTGAATTAATGAGAGCGCAAAGAACTTTATTTACTGTTGAGTCTCATACTATGGGTGAGCCACTCAGATGTATTGTGGGCGGGTTTCCAAATATTAAAGGAAACAGCATGATGGAGAAAAAAGAATATTTTCGTGAGAATTATGATTATTTGAGAAAGGCTCTGATGCTTGAACCGAGAGGGCATAAGGATATGTTTGGATCTGTTGTTACTACGCCTACTCTGCCGGAAGCTGATTATGGAGTTATATTTATGCATGGAGAAGGCTATCATAATATGTGCGGTCATGGAACCATAGCAACCTCAACTATTATGATAGAAACAGGCATGGTAAAGGTTACTGAACCTGAAACTATTTTACATCAGGAAGCTCCTTCCGGGCTGGTAACTATAAGAGCTAAGGTAAAGGATGGAAGAGCGGAGCAAATTTCATTTGAAAATGTGCCATCGTTTTTGTATAGGGAAAATGTTGAAGTGAATGTACCCGGCTATGGGGATTTTAAAATTGATGTCGCTTTCGGAGGCAGCTTTTTTGCAATGATTGATTCAGAACAGCTT
This sequence comes from Bacillota bacterium, assembly GCA_036846385.1. Classification (GTDB taxonomy): domain Bacteria; phylum Bacillota; class Clostridia; order Tissierellales; family Sedimentibacteraceae; genus Sedimentibacter. The sequence continues at coordinate 24,059 of DAIUCB010000006.1, forward strand.
GGCATTGACATTTGTCCGGAAAATTCTTCTCGACTGATAGATGTAGGTATGGCAATTATTGAAGCGGCAAATAAAGAGGTTGAAATAGTACATCCTGAATTACCGAATATAAAAACGATAGATCTTTGCGAAATTTATGGACCTGCAAAATCGGAAGATGCTGATTTGCAAAATATAACAATATTTGATGGACAGATAGACAGATCCCCTTGTGGAACCGGAACTTGTGCTAAGGTAGCAACGCTTTATGCAAGAGGAAAATTGGCTTTAGGTGAAGAATTTGTATATGAAAGTGTCATTAATACAAAATTTATTGGTAGAGCTCTTAGAGAAACAAAAGTTGGTGAATATTCTGCAATTATACCGGAAGTTACCGGCAGTGCTTTTA
>DAIUCB010000007.1:0-24067 GCA_036846385.1 Bacillota bacterium
CAACTATTGCTATAATTATTATCAAGCTTATATCTGTATATAGCTTATCTATGAAAATAAAGTGTATGTCTTCGTCCTGTATTTTCCTACCTGCAGCTGCAATGAGCAATATAAGGCAATTTAATGCAATAATTATTGATAATGCTATTATTGCAACATTTTTTATAAGCGTATATCTATCTTGGTTCCATTTTTCCGTCCTGGTTGCCAAGCCTTCATCTGTAATTGCTATATATATTTTTATATTGTCTGTGCCTTCTTCGATGCCGGGAAATCTTTCAACCAGTGACGGTGAGTATGTGCTTTCACCGTTTTCAGGCTTTATCTCAACTCCCTCTCTGTCAATCAGCAAATATGCTTTTTTCTCGGAAAAATAGTTTTTTCCTACTGTCAATGCATTTGTGCATATGTTTCTGCTGTCTGTTGCATAATATTCAAGACCGGGAGGATTATTCAAATCGTCGATTATCTGCTGATAATTTGACAGATCGCTTTTCTTGATTATATCCTTGATATCTTCGATTTCCTTGCTTTTTTCCTTCCAGAAAAGCTCTTCTGATTCTTTATTGTTTTCATAATTATTTTCTACCAGATAGTTATTATATAAGTTTGTAAGCTGCCAGCTGTCCTTTATTGTAAGATTTTTTACTGTTCCGCCGTTTTTTATGTTTTGCTCGCTTTTGTAATAGCGCAATATGTATTCCAGCCTGCTTGCAGCATATTTTATTTCATTGCTGAGGGTATTGCTGTGCATATAGTCCTTTACTGTTATACTTTCATAATTTTCTACCTTTAAACTGATAGTCAGAGCGGAGAAAACTCCCAGCATTAAACATATTATCAATAGGATACAGCTTATTGCCTTGGTTATGTTTTTTCTGCTAAATTTTTTCCACTTTATAGCCAACACCCCACACCACCTTTAGATATTTTGGATTTTTAGGATCAATCTCTATTTTTTCTCTTATTCTGCGTATGTGCACTGCAACAGTGTTTTCGGGATTGAAGGACGGCTCATTCCATGCATTTTCATAAATTGCTTCTATGGAAAACACGCGTCCTGCATTTTGTGTCAGCAGCAAAAGAATTTTATATTCTACCGGAGTAAGCTTTACCAGCTCACCGTCTACGGTTACTTCCTTTCTTTCATCGTCTATAACCAAATCTCCTGTCTTATACAAATCCTGTCTATCAGTTGCTCCTCCCAGGGAGGTATATCGTCTGAGCTGGGATTTTACTCTTGCTATCAGTTCAAGGGGCTTGAAGGGCTTTGTTATATAATCGTCTGCTCCCATGTTCAGTCCCATAATTATATCTGTATCCTCTGATTTCGCCGAAAGCATAATTACGGGAATATTTCTGATTTCTCTTATTTTCGTGGTAGCTCTTATACCGTCCATTTCCGGCATCATTATATCCATTATCACTAAATGTATTTCGTTATTTTCAACAGCCTCTATCGCCTGCAGCCCTGTATAGCATTTTATTATATTATATCCTTCATTTCTCAAATATACTTCTATAGCCTCAACTATTTCTATTTCATCATCACAAACCAGTATGTTCATCTTTTTGTCCTCCTGTATTATTGCTCTTTAAAATACATTAGAGCAATATTTCAGCTTCAATTTTGTGATTGAAGCTCTGTTATATATTATACCATTTTCCATGATAATTTCTATAAAAATTATTATAGAACAGCATTATTAAGAAAATATTAAAAATTTGTCGCAACTTGAAAGCGATACCTATATCCCAATGATGAGATTCACTTAACAGCATGAAAGTTTCGCGATATACAATCAAATACATAAAAACACATCCGAATAAACAGATGTGTCACATTGATTTGCCTTATATATCTTTCTTTATATTATTTGGCAGATTTGATTTTTCTTGCATTTATTTGGGCAGGGTAGCTTTCCATAATTACACCGTCATATGTGATTATGACCTTGCTGCCCTTAATAAATTCAGAAACATCCTTTAATTTATTATTTTTCTCATAAACTCTTACCGTTATTTTATCGCTTGATTTTAATTCATCTTCTCCTTGTAACGGTTCAACAAGCAGTGAGGTTCCCATATTTTCCAATACGGTAGCTTTAAAAGATGGTTTGTTTATATTGTTTTGAAATATGACTACTGCTCCGATTATCATAAAAGCTATTATACCTATTATTATTTTTTTATTCATTTTATCGCCTCCCATATGTTTGACGATTTTACAGATAAAAATGTTCCATAAAAAAGTTCTTCGCCGTACATTTCTTTATTTAAACCTCTGCAAGGATGAGCGTATAGCTTCGATAACTGATTGGTCAAGGTCCAGCCTGTAATTTCTCGATACGGGATTATCAGGCTTAGTAGTATCGTAATCCTGTCCGTTCCACAGAACCGCAAGCTTTATTCTGTCATATTTGGTGATTGTTTTAAACATATCTTCAAACCAAGCGCCTTTATTGCCTCCCTCAGTTGAGCAGCTGAACTCTGTTATCATCATAGGATGCTTAAAACGTGATGTATAATCATAGTAAAAATGATCGTAGGCTTCGGAGAAGCTTCTCCATGTTTCGCCGGGATAATAGTTTCCCGTGTTATATGCTGTTATTCCGACAATATCTACATATTCATTTCCCGGGTAATACGACAAATAATGATTATATGCGTAATTAGGAAATGATAATTCGTTAGGATTCCAGACAAAAATCAAATTATCGACGTTTTTTTCTTTGAATTTGTCGTATATGTATTTCCAGCATTGTATAAATAAATCCGTATCCTTGCCTACATGATATGCGGAATACTGAACCCATGCACCGTTCATTTCATTGCTTATTCTCAGAAGCACAGGATAATCATATTCGTTGAAGCTGTCTGCTAAGCTATCCAAATATGTATCATATTTTCCCTCTAGGATATCGAGTGTTATATCCTTTTCTGTATTATCTATTATATCGGTTGCATATAATGTGTATTCTACAACCTTTCCTGCTTTTTTTATATTGTGCATTTCCGTTTTAAAGGGTAAATTAAAGGAATTGTAGGTCAATACTACGGGAAAGCTGTAATTAAACATATTTTCCAGCTGTTCAAGCCTATATTCGTATATCGGATATGAGGGCTCAAATATTCCAAAGCTCACAGTATCATTCTGAACAAAATATTTGTCATAAAACTGCTGAGTTTTGCCGTCGAATTCTTTTTTTACCGGCTCAAATACTTTATCCTCTTTTAATTTTCCAGATTTATCGATAAATTTAAAGCTTGGCATTATATAATCTATATATATAGGCGATGATGATTTTATAAAAACAGTTATAACTTCCTTTGGCGTTCTTGCAAAGGCTATTGTTGCATAATAGTTTCTGTCAGGCTTTTCGTCGCTTAGCTTTCGCCTCTCATACAGCGTTATAAAGGCCTTTGTTCCTTTAAAGCTGTGAGGATATTCTGCCGTTACCGTAAATTCTTTGTTTTTCTTTATTCCCCTGTTTCCGTAGCTGTTGTAGATATCCTTATTGTCAAGGGTATTGTAAAAGCTGTCATAGAGAATATCTACCACAAGCTGCTCCGAGCGAAAGCTGCTTTTCACGCTGATTATATCTTCATTTAATGTCAAATAATCAGGCAGCACTATTTCATATCCGTAAGGATTGTTCGTATATTTGCTGTAGCCGGGTGAATATGGCATTATATCTCCATAAGCTTGCAATGCGGTTATGTATATAAAAATCACCGATATTATCAATATTCTTTTTAACTTCATTTTTGCAATCTCCTTATGTTTTCGGAGAAAAGTAATTCTCCTGTCAATTATTAATTTTACCAAACATAGATGATAATGTCAAACAATCGAAATTAAATAGAAAAAGCTCCAACAGAGCTAATCCCTATCGGAGCTGTAGCAGTTATTTTACCTTAACTGAATGTTTTAAGGCCTTTTCTAATATATTTATATCAAAGCCTGCTGTTTTATAGCCTTCTAAAACTGTGTTGTAATACCGATTGCTCGGCTTTCCCAACGGATATCCTCCATTCATAACGTACGCCATAGCCTTCATTTTTATACCATTTACATCAAGCTCTATATATTCCTTGCGATATAAAACCGGGTATTCCTCAAATTCATCGAGACTTTTTTCATCCTCTTGGCTTATCTCCCAGACTAAAACCGGAACCTCACTGTCCTCTTTCTGCTCAATGTTCAGAAATGCACGCTCTTGTTCTCCTCTGAATAAAATCTGATAATCCTTCAGCTTAGTTTTTCCGATTATTTTTGCATTTTTGCACAATCTCTCCATTTGGTCGAGATTCAAATTGCTTCCGTAAGCCATATATAATATTTTTTCTTTCATTTTCTAATATTCTCCTTATTTTTGTCACATTCATATACAGATATTCCCTGCCTTGTTATGCTGATGGCGAACATTTAGAAATTCAAATTAATTTTATACCTTCTAAAATTTAATTAATGTGTTGCTCCGCCTATTTCTTTTATGTCCTCGTTGTTTTCGATAATTGCCTTTATAGCTTCCTCTAATGCTGATGCAATGTCATTTAAAGACATTGATGCAGTATTTCTTTTGCCTACAGCCTGCTGCGGAATAAATGGAACGTGTATAAAGCCGCCCTTTATATTCAAATGCTTTTTCTCAATAAAATGCAGCCCTGCATACATGATATTGTTACATACATAGGTGCCCGCCGTATAGGATATTGATGCAGGTATACCTTTTTTATTTATTCTTTCAACGATCCTTTTGACGGGTATTGTAGCAAAATATGCATTTTCACCGTCTTCAAACACTTTTTCATCCAAAGGCTGCTCATTATCATTGTCCGGAATCGAAGCATCCTGCAGGTTTATTGCCACCTTTTCTACGGTGATATCAAATCTGCCTCCTGCCTGACCTACACTCAGAACTACATCCGGCTTTATTTCATCTATTGCTTTTTCCAAGACATGTATTGATCTTGTAAATACTGTCGGCAGCTCCTGCTTTATAATTTCTGCTCCCAATATTGTGTCCGGTAACTTTTTTACTGCCTCCAATGCAGGATTGACACTTTCTCCTCCAAAGGGGTCAAAAGCCGTAACTAATATTCTCATTTTATACCTCCTGATTCAAAATGTTTTTTTGGGCGGGTTTAACCCGCCCAAAGTATATTTATTATATTTTACCGAAGAAATAGATGTAGAATATCTGGAATATCAATAAACAGATTGCTATGGGTATTTGTTTTTTGATTACTCCGTATTTGTCCTTCATTTCAAGCAAAGCTATAGGCACTATATTGAAGTTTGCAGCCATCGGTGTCATCAGTGTTCCGCAGTAGCCGCAGGTCAATGCCAGCAAGCCGACCATACTTGGATCATAGCCCTTTGATATTACGAAGGGTACTCCTATACCAACGGTAATTACCGAAAATGCCGCAAAGCCGTTACCCATTATCATAGTGAACAGTGCCATTGCCACTGCATAAACCACTACTGCTATAAACATGTTACCTTCTGGAATTATTTTTCCTACTATTCCTGATATTACCTCGCCTACTCCGGCTGCTGTGAAAATGGCTCCCAATGATGCTAAAAGCTGAGGCAATACATTTACCGGTCCTACTGATTCCAACAATCTGCTGCCTTCACGAGGAACATATTTCAGCTTGTCATTAGCCATTACAGCCATTATTACAGCTCCCGCAATTGCTCCCACTCCTGTACCTACCAGTGCTCCCAGCTTAGGAATAAGGAGACCGAAGATTATAGCGAAGGTTCCTATAGCCAATGCCGGTACGAATATTTTCATACCTAGCTTTTCTGACATTTTTTCCGAATAGCTCAAATCTGTTTCTACTACAGTACCCTTATGAACCTTATTAAACATTGCAGGCAATGTCATAATAACTATTAATGCTCCTACAACTACAGGAGGCAGCCACTTGCCTATTACCATGATTAATCCCAGGGTTGCCCAGAATATTGCTGTTGTAATTCTGGAGGGATGATCTTTTTGTTTTATAGTTTTTGCTGCTATATAAAAATCCATCAGACCGCACATTACAAAGAATACTTCCATCAATATATCTTTAGTTGTCATTATTTGTTCCCTCCCTTATCTGTTTTTTTGTATTTTTTCATCATTTTATTGTTTATTAAGGTAAAATAAACACCTGCTGCTATCAAACCAAATATCAATACGGGTATTTCAGATTTAACCGCCGTAATAGGATCAACCTCATAGCCGAGAGGATCCAATGTTCCCTTTACAAGCAATAGTCCTGCTCCTGCAAGGAATAAAACCTGTCCGTAGAACCATGCTACGTTTTCTATAGCTGCTCCCATACCCTTGATATCCTCTTCGTCTTTTTCTTCAATTATATTTCCGTCCTTTTCAATGGAGCCTACTGCCATAGGAGTGATTACAGGTCTTACAAACCCGGCAACGCCTCCGAAGGATACGTTAAAGGCTGCAAAGAAGGATCTTACCACTCCGTATGTCATAATTACCTTTACGGGTGTTGCGCTTTTTATTTTTGCTATTGCCTTTGCTGCTGTAAGCTTAAGTCCGTTACGTTCGATAAAACCGATTACAGGTACCATAAGCATAAATAATGCCATATATCTGTTTGCTATAAAGGTTTTGCCTAATGTTTCTAAAAATGCCGGAATGGCCATTCCGCCAACCATTGCTGTAACGAAGCCTGCTGCCATTACGATTGCTATGGGATTGAATTTCAATGCAAATCCCACGACTACAATTAAAATTCCGATTAATTTAATCATTTGTTCCTCCTATTTGTATTATTTTATTTTAATATGAAACTTTTGATTTCATATAAATAATGATGTTAACAGCATATGCCGTATGATTTCCAATATAGGCGGGCTAAGCCCGCCTGCTTAATTTATACTGTCTATATTTGTTACAGTGACAGCGGTCTTTTCCTTTTTTTGTTGAGCACTATTTGTCCCTTTTCTTCATAGTCCAATATGTCAGCCTTGTTGTTTACGCTTATGACACTGTCCATTGCTGCCAAGCATCCCTTCAAGTGTGTTCTGGCGCAAAGCTTCAGATAATCTCCTGTTGCAGTTTCGTCTGAAACCTCTGTAGTCCAGTCCAGACAGGTAATGTTAGGGTATCTGTGTGATGAATATTTTTTTACCTTTTTCGTGTCAAAAGGCACCCAGTAATATATGAGATTTTTGTAATAATCTGCGGGAAACATCTTTGGCAGCCATGCATGAGCGTATTTTTCAAATCTGTCTGCCCAGTCGAAATTCCATTTTGTCATTTCCTCATCTGCATTTACCAAATCGGATAATTTATCCTGTATTATTTTACATACTCCCACATTGTTTTCGGTATATTCCTCATCTGTCATATACCAGAAGATGCCGTAATACAATGCTCTCGGAAGCCAGAAGCCCTTGAAGCTCGGTGAAACATAGCCCGAGAACTGCTGATCCCATTCGTGAGACGGAACTCCGTGATTGTCTGTAACCACATCCGGCAGCCACTTGTACCAGGTTCTTGTAAATGCCAGAGTTTCTGTATGCTTTGTTTCCATGTTGAATTGCTCACTCGTTGTTTCTTTTCCCAAAGCATTGAATCTGGCAACGTGGAATTTCCACTCCGGATTGTCCTTTTGCAGCTCGTAATGTATATATCCTCCGTCGGGATTTTCAAACGGTATTATTACTATATTCAGCTTCTCAAGGTAATGCTTGTAGCTTTCATCCTTCAAAAGATGTTTAATCAGGTCAAAGGCAGCATTTGTGCTGGATATTTCATTTGCATGATGCCTTGAATTAATGAAGCATACAGGCTTATAGTTTATCAGCTTTGCTTTTGATACTATATCGTTCAATTCCTCATCAAACAGCTCGATTGTATATACGTCTCTGCCCTGATAGGATTTAGCTGCTGCGTAGGTTTTCAGATGCTTAACATCCTTCAGCTCCTCCATAAGCGCTATATAATCGTCATAGCCTATAAGGCTGTCGGTATTTATTTTACTTTCATCTAAAGGCTTCTTCGATTTTTTGACGTTTGTTTTGCTTTTATTTATCACAGCTTTCTGACCTGTGCTTTCATTTTCAATGCTGACAGTCATAATACTTTCATCGGTTATATCCTTTATTGATTTTTCGTTTACCAGCTCAACATATTTTGACAACAGACCGAAGCTTTTGTTATCTGCCTTTATATTCACTGTCACACCGTTATCATTGTATTCAATGCTATCAATCTTAACATTACCGGTGCAATTTTTTTGCAGAATATTGTCGAATCCCTTAACAAACAGCTTAGGTTCGTCATACAACTCTTTTTTAATAGTCGCCACAACTCTGGGACCCTTGCCGATTCTTTTTCTTAATACAGGCAGTATCAGTCCCGGCTCTGCAGCACTTGCTCCCGACATTTTTATACCCAAATATTTGAAGAAATCCGAACCTACAAAATACATATCCTCATGCAGAGCATCCAATGATGATATTAAATCCATTCTGGTGGGCAGCTTGTAATCAATATCGCTTATATCTGCTTCTATCCTAAGCTCGGTGAAAAACGGCTGCTTATTCAGTAATAGCTTGCCCTCACCCTTTTCCAGGATATAGCTCTTTGCTTTATTTAATGCGGTTTTTTGATAAAAATCCCATATGTTTTCAAGGTCTGTTTTTATTTGCTTGTCTGCTGCTTTTTTATCATTTACATATACTGTTATCCAGCCTGTAGTAGGATGTACCTTTCCAAGCTCGGGAAATTCATCGAGATAAGGTCTTTCAGAAATTCTGGTAACGCCTGTGTCTTTGTAAATTTCCTTTTCATTTTTATAGCATATAATTTCATAGGTATCTGTCAGGCTGTCATCATCCTTGAATTCTATTGCGTTTCTGTCTATGTTCAGCTCTGCGGCAATAATATCGTCAACGGGATACAGCTCCTGCAGGAATCTGATAGGAAGGTCGAACCATCTGTTTTCATCATCCTCCAGCTTCACATTTGTTGTCGGCTGAGAGCCGTTTTCATCAAACCATTCTGTCGTGCCCTCCGGTAAAAATGGTTTAAATTTGATTAATATCTTGTCCGGTATCTGGGTTGATTTAAGCTCCGGGATTACCTTTTCCGTTATCCAGCTGAAGCCCTGCTTGTAGGTTGAAAATATATTTGCACTTTTTAGCACAGCACCTGATTTTTCAATATATCCTCTAAGCCTGTCTGTCAAATCATCTCTGACACTTTTTTCCTCGCTGAGACAGCCCTTTATTACTACCTCATCTCCTGATTTAAGCAGAGGATATACTTCATTTTTAAATATATTTTCAAAGGTGTCTACTTCCCATTCAGGCTCATAGCATTCTGTCCAAACTATTTCTTCTTTTTTGTGATTAAATATTTCAAATTTCTTATCAGGATATCTTTGTGAGATTTTATTTTTTGCTTCCTCTGTCCTTTCTTGTCCCGACAGGTTTGCATACAGAGTAATTTCTTCTGCTGAAGCTTCATTTTCCAGAGCTTCCTCCAAATGCACCAATTGTCCATGATAATTTCTCCCTCTCAGTATACTGTCGAACAAATCTCTTAAATCTTTGATTTGTATTGATTTGTCCGCATCTATGAAGGGATATTGCTCTGCGATGCTTTCGCTAAGGCTCAGCATAGCCGTTTCATTTCCTTCAATGATTATATTGCCGTTTTTTTCATTTATATATATTTTTGCTGTGGGCTGGCTGCTTTCAATTATTTCTATCAGCTTCTCCCTACCTGCATCACTTTTTGTCTGTACTAAATCAAGCTTTAGCTCCAGGCAATCAAGAGCTGTTCTGACTGCTATATTGCCTGCGGCTTTTACCATGTTATCGCTTATATTTTCATCAACTGCTATTTTTATATCCAGTCTGTTGTTCATTAGGTCATTTTCACTGTCTGTATAAATACCGTTTACAGAAAATAAATCCGCCAAATCAATTGCTTTATCCTCTGATGATTGTCCTTCTTCTGCTTTTGACATCATAACCGCATCATTTGATAAATGCATCACTTCATCAAAAACCTTATTTTCCACTGTCAGCTCGCTGTTGTTTACATTTATCGTAAGCTTTTTAATTTTATAATTTTTCAGTATTCCCTCAGCCTGTGCTGTAAATGAATCATTCAGGCTATCCATTTTACCGCTGATATAAAGGCTTTTTATACCCTCGTATTTAGAGGAAAGAGTTATTTTATCCGCTGATATATCTCTTAAGCCTATGTCTTCGAGTTTTTTAAAAAAATCCTCAAGCTTTGGCTCCTCTTTTCCTATTTTCCAAATATAGGGCATACGTCCGTATAAATATCTGCCGTTTACCTTTAATGCATTTTCTGTTTTGGATATTACCTTCAAGCTGTCATTTTCTGCTGTCAATTGAGTTTCGTCATCCTCTAATAATGCATTTTTATCTACCGATATAATTATGCTGTTATTTGGAGGATTAGTTCCTACTGCTGAAAGCTCAATGTTGTTTTTAGACATTGCGGTGCTTTCATATGATAATCTGGCAATCAAATTCAATGCTGTCAGCTTTTCGGATATTGAAGCATTTTCTCTGATGTAAATTTTACCCTTTATACCGTCAAAAAGGCCGTCATTATTATTGTCAGTATAAAAGCCTTCTGTTGTGTAAAAATTGTTAAGATGAATCATTTAAATCCTTCCCTTCTTTTTATATGTTCAGTAAATTTCTGACTGAATTAGTCATAGTTACTGCACCGTCCTCCTTTATCAGAACTGCATCCTCCAGCCTTGCTCCTCCGAAATCGGGAACAGAGATGCTTATTCCTATGGAGTAAACCTCATTTGGGTATATTGTTCTTTTGACGTTAGGTCTCATTCTATAGCCCTCAATAGTTTGAAGACCTCTGCTGTGACCTATGGAATGCAGGAAGTATTCCTTATACTCGGAGTCTTTTATAGCTTCCGTATATATTCCGTACAGCTCCTCATAATTCATATATGGTTTTATGGAATCTAAAATTGTTTTTTGCACATCATACACATTTTTATATATTTTTTTGTAATCATCCTTTATATTGCCTATTGCTACTGTTCTGCCGATTGCACTGGTATAGCCTTCATATTTGACACCAAAGTTTAAAAGCAGAATATCTCCCTTTTTCAGATAGACATTTTTATCTGCCCAGCTGTAGGGCATAGAGGATTTGCTCCCTGCTCCTATTATAGGCTCAAAGGCATAGCCGTCGCCCCCTTCTCGTTTTATGGTATACTCAAGCTCTATTTCAATATCCTTTTCACTCATTCCCTCTGATATCATCTGCAGCATTCTATAGTAAGACTTATCTGCAATTTCCGAGGCCATCTGCATTTTTTGAATTTCCTCAGGCGATTTTATCGATCTGCTTTCCTTGAAGGGCTCCTCCAAATCTGCAACCTCTACATCCTCTATTGTATCGACTATATGCTCATAAAGGCGGTGCCCTATATCGCATACATCTACTCCCAGCCTTTTTATATTGTTTGTTTTTAACAAATCCTTGATTATATCCATCAAATCAGCCTGAAATTTTTCGTATAAAACAATTTTAAAGCCGGGGCATTGTTTTTTTGCCTGCTCAAAATACCTTTTATCGGCAATTAAATAATCGTTTGTTTTAGTTAAAAGAACGTAGCATTCTTCTCCCGTAAATTTACTTACATAGGTAATATCATATTTGTTTGTTACTAAAATTGCATCTACACAATGTTGTTCAATGATATTGATTAATTTTTTATCCATAATTTATACCTCGTCTTATATTATAGCAATTACCGTGCCATAGCTTGATTTTTTTTAATTTGTTGAAATTACAGCATTTTTCATTCTCATGAAATCTTCATAAGGTTAAAAATTCTGTTGTTTTTGTTTTTTAACAGTGATTTTCACCATTTTTGGTGATTAGTAAGTCGGCTTTATATTATATTTTGTTATTTTGTTTTTAAGGGTTTGCCTCGGCAGGTCAAGATATCTGGCTGCCAATGCAACGTTTCCTCCTGATTCGTTAAGTGAGGATTTGATAATGGCAATTTCCATCTCCTCAATTTTTTCTCTGAAGGATTTTTTGCTTGACATATCCGGATTCAAGATGTTGTCATCATCAAATAAATCTGTGCTTGATTTTTCATTTTCAAAGGCTTCTTTTGCAATGAAATTTGAGATGTCTTCTATTTTAATATATTCACCCTCCACAAAATTCATTATTCTTTCAATATTATTTTTCAGCTCTCTTATATTACCTTCCCATTTATACTTTTCCAACACAGTCATTGCTTCTTCTTTAATTCCGACTATATTTTTGTTAAACTTTTTATTGTAAATGCTGATGAAATGATTTGTCAGCACCTTAATATCCTCTTGTCTGTCGTTTAATCCGGGGATTTTAAAATATATTACATTCAGCCTGTAGTATAAATCCCGCCTGAATTTTCCCTTTTTAATAACTGAAATCGGATCCTCATTGAAGGATGCTATGACTCGTACATTGGATTTTTTAACGGTTTTGCTGCCTATAGGCATGTAGGTGTGTTCCTGTAGTACTCTCAGCAGCTTTGCCTGGAGATTTAAATCCATGGAATTGATTTCATCCAGATAAATTGTACCTCCCTCTGCTATCTCAAACAGTCCCGGCTTATCCTTGGCACCTGTGAAGCTTCCCTCTGTTGTACCGAACAGCAGACTCTCCAGCAGCGTTTCAGGTATTGCCGCACAGTTTTGGGCTATGAACATATTACTTTTACGCTCCTTCGATGCATTGTGTATCCCCTGAGCGAATAATTCCTTGCCTGTTCCCGTATCGCCGTAAATCAGCACAGGTGAGTTGCTGTCTGCAATTTTGTATGCTTTGTCTATCAGTTTTTTCATAGCTGCGTTAACAGTTATAATACTGTCCAGAGTATATACCGTTCCGTTGTTTGCTTTTATTTTGTCCTCAAATTCGCTAATTTCATAAGCTTTTCTGTGGTTGCTTTTTATTTCGTAGGACAGCAAATAACTTTCGTCCTTTATCTCCAGTATTTCGATAACTCCCACAACAACGCCGTTTTCCTTTATGGGAGACAAAATACTCATATAAAAGGTTTTGTTCATTCTTTTCATTTTTCTCTCTGTAATTTTTCCGGTTTTAATCGCCTTTAAATATTCGTCAGCATCATATTCATCGAAATAATCCGACAATCTTTTAATTTCGGTTTGCTTTGCCGCTATTTTTTTTGCATAATCGCTTAAATACAAAATATTCAGGTTTGTATCAAGAATTAATATAGCTGCTTTTTTTGCTCTCAATATATTGTTCAGTATTTTTTCATAATCTGTAAAGCTTTTGTTATTGATATTGAAATTTTTATCCATTGAATCACCTGCTTTGTAGTTTTTCAATTTTTGTTAATTAATTTAATTATATCACAAGTAGCGAATAATTATTTAATTCGAACGTATTCGGTAATATTAATAGTATAGCAGGTTAGCGAAGTTGTCAATTATAAGAAATTTTAATTGTATTATATTTAATCCTTGTGCTATAATAGCTTGGAAGATATAGCGCCATAAATCGAGTAATTATTTTATGTGATGCAGCTGCCGTTTCAGGCAAAAGGAGGATATATTTTTAATATGGTTACTTTAGACACTTTTAAGAGAGGCTTTAAAAGCGGTGCAAAAACCTTGATTGACCTGTCAAGGATCATGGTTCCTGTGTATATTGGGGTTCAGCTTCTTTCAATTTCAGGCTTGCTGGCTATAATAGCAAATTTTTTCACTCCCGTAATGTCGTTTTTCGGCTTGCCCGGAGAAACCTCACTGACATTGATTGTCGGTTATTTTTCAGGTGTTTATGCTGCGTTGGGCACTCTGGCGGCAATAAAACTGACAGCTGTTCAGGCTACGACCATTGCTATAATGGTTTCCATTGCTCACAATTTAATCAGTGAATCGGCTGTTATTAAAAAGCTGGGAGTCAGTGCAGTTGCTTGCTCTGTAATTAGATTGATTTTTTCTGTTGTGTTTGGATTTTTATACTATAAAATTTTCGGGTGATTATTATGAATTTGATTATTGAATTGTTTTTAAACCTATTAAAATTTATGTGGGGAATTACTAAGGTTATTATTCCCTTGATGTTGGTTATGGAAATTTTTAAGGATTTGAAGCTTATTGATAAAATTTCAAACTTTATCAAGCCTGCTACAAGCTTTTTTACTATAGATGAGAAATCCGGTATTTCCCTTATAATAGGCGCTGTATTCGGGCTGCTGTTCGGTGCCGGTGCGATTATTCAAAGCGCCAAAGAAAATGATATTGATAAAAGAAGTATTTTTTTAGTTTGTATATTTTTGTCCCTGTGCCATGCGGTTATTGAAGACACCTTGGTTTTCGGTGCAATCGGAGGCAATTATGCCGCTATTTTGGGCTCAAGATTTTTGGCTGCTATTTTCACCACCTATGCGCTGTCAAGACTGATTAAACAGCAAAAACCCGAGGAAACAACAAAATTATAAGGCTGATGCAATGTTAATTAGCGATTGTAATTTTTTTAATATAAATTTATAATTATGGGAGGGTATAGATGAAGGTTAATTTGAATCCTGCAAAGGGTATGAGAGATATAACTCCACAGGAAAAAGAAATCAGAGATTATGTGGAAAATGTAATAGTAAGTACATATAAACAAAGCGGTTTTGAGCTGATTGAAACTCCTGTTGTGGAAAATATTGAAAATCTGATCGGAAGTAAGGGCGGAGAAAATTTAAAGCTTATTTTTAAAATATTAAAAAGAGGTGAAAAGCTGGACTTTTCACAAGGCTCATTCAGCGAGGAGGATTTGGCTGATTTAGGGCTGAGATACGACCTAACCGTTCCCTTGAGCAGATTTTATTGCAATAACAGAGGAAAGCTTCCTAATATATTTAAGGCAATGCAGGTAGGTAATGTATTTAGGGCCGAAAGAGCTCAGAAGGGCAGATACAGAAGCTTCAAGCAATGCGACATAGATATAATCGGCGACAGCACCTCCGATGCAGAGCTGGAGCTTATTACAACAACCGCAAGAGCATTGACAGCTCTCGGTGTAACCGACTTTGATGTTCGTTATAATGACAGAAGAGTGCTCAAATCAGTAATATTGAGCTGCGGCTTTAATGATGATGAATTTGACGGCGTATGCATAGTGGTTGATAAGCTTGATAAGGTTGGAATGAACGGTGTTGAGCAGGAATTGACGGAAAAGGGTTACAAGAAAGAGTGTATCTCCAAGCTTCTGAGGGCTCTGGAGGATATAAACAAGACAGGAGTTGACTGTTTGCAGGACTTCGGTGTGGAAGAAAATGTAGTCCTCGAGTTGAAAAAAATCATTGAGGATATAAGAGCTTTTGCAAAGGGTAAATATGATATTAAATTTGATTTCACCTTAATCAGAGGCATGGGCTATTATACAGGCTCTATATTTGAAATAGCATATAAGGATCTCGGCTACTCAATAGGCGGCGGAGGCAGATACGACGAAATGGTCGGTAATTTTATCGGTCAGAAAATCCCGGCAATAGGATTCTCCATAGGCTTTGAAAGGCTTGTAAATCAGCTGATTGAAGAGAACTTTAAGGTTCCCGGCATGGAAAAGGTCGTTTTGCTGTATGAGAGCAGCGACAGATATATTGATGTCCTGACTAAGGCTGATGAGCTGAGAAGCCTCGGCTACACTGTAGCGGTATATGAAAAAGCCAAAAAGCTCGGAAAGCAATTGAGTCAGTTTGAAGAGTACGGCTTCAGCAAATATGCTGTTTTCAACGGTAATGAAACCGAATTAAGAAGCTTTGCTTCTTAATTCGGTTTTTCTTATCCTTTTATAAATATGTCTTTAAGAACAGTTCGTTTATTTCATCGGGAACCAGCTTGCCTCCTGTTGCCCATGCAATATGTGTTATAGAATCTGTTTTGTCCGTCAGTCCATGAGAAGCGAGATATTCCTTGCCTGCTGTTGATATTTCAAGTATTGCAGGACCTTCAAAGGCTGCGCATGCCGAAGGCTCTATATTTATATTTTCGGTTTTATTTAGCAGTCTCATGTAATCGTAAAGCTTGTTGTCATTGACTGTGAAAACACCGCTCAATAGGTGATCCATCATCTTTCCTACCAGCTTTGACGGTCTTCCTACCGCCAATCCGTCTGCATGAGTCTTTCCGTCCAATCCAAAATCCTGTACGCTTACCTTGTCATGAAGTCCTGTTGCCATTCCTATCAGCATGGAAGGCGAATGGGTTGGCTCTATGAAAAAGCAATGAACATTATCCTTGTATACCGTTTTTAACCCATAGGTAATACCTCCCGGTGCTCCTCCTACTCCGCATGGCAAATATACAAACAAGGGATGCTCTGAATCAACCTTTATATTCATTTCCTGTAATTGCTTTTCTAACCGTCTTGCGGCAACGCTGTAGCCTAAAAATAAATTGAGTGAATTTTCGTCGTCAACGAAATAGCTCATCGGATCTTGGTCGGATAATTTTCGCCCCTCCTCCACTGCCTTGGAAAAATCGCTGTCATATTCTACCACAGCTGCTCCCTTTGACCTCAGCAAGTCCTTTTTCCATTGCTTTGCATCTGATGACATATGTACTGTTACCCTGAAGCCCAGAGTTGCGGAAATAATACCTATACTTAAGCCTAAATTGCCTGTTGAGCCTACCTGAATTGCATATTGTCCAAAAAAGTCTCTGTATTTTTTTTCGGATAATATAGAATAATCATCATCCTCTGTTATCATATTATTTTTTAACGCCAGCGTTTCGGCATATTTTAATACCTCATATATGCCTCCTCTTGCCTTTATCGAGCCTGCTATAGGTAAGTGACTGTCCATTTTCAGAAGAAGTGTGCCTGATATTTTTGTATTGCTTTCTTTTTCAAGTGTCTCCCTAATTTTTTCTGTTTCTTTTATCGGTGATTCAATAATTCCATCGGATGGCTCTGTTTCGGGAAACAGCTTCTTTATTAACGGTGCGAATTTTTTCAGCCTTTTTTCTGCATCGTCAATTAATTCGGTATTTAAATCGATAAATGATTCTGCTTTCTCATAGGTTTTTAATTTTGGGTTAATCCATAAAACCTCTTTTAATTCTGATACATCTTTTAAAATATTATTTTTTTCATCTTTCAGAAATTCTTCCTTCAACATATAAAATGCTCCTTCAATAAGTATTTGCATGTCTGAACGGCTAAATATTTAGTGTTCATTGCTTATTTTTATTTGTCGATATAATCATTCTTTATAAATTATATCATAATTCTATAAAAAAGCTTGATAAAATTATATATATTTTATTGAATTTAATTATTATTTGTCAAGGTTTAAAAAAATACCATTTTGCTAAAACTGCAGAAGGCAGACGGCTTGATAGGCTGTCTGCCTTCTGTTATAAAATGCTCTTAAATTAGGGTTTCTTTTGTTGTAGTTACTATTTCTGCGGCTTTAACTGCCGAAATATCACCTTTTGTTGTATTGAAAAGATTATTGGATATTACTGTTTCCATTACTGTTCTTACCTCAGCTCCTGTCAATCCTGCCTTTGGTTCATCTAATGCAATTGAAGACCGACCTCCGAGAGAGGTTACGAAGGACATCGTTAATTTTCTTGCCATATCTTCACCCTCTTTCATTTATAATTTTATTTCAATTATTCCTCTAATAAATTATACTCTTCATATTTTACTACCTTTGTCAGGTTATGACTTTGCAAGTTTGCCAATGAAGTTGCTACATTGAATATACTTTCATTAGTGGCATTTGGTTTTACATTTGCGAATGTTTTGTTTTTGGTTATAATTTTGTTGTTTTCATCTAATCCCGCATTTAATACAAGCTTGAATTTAGAATCTGCTTGATTTGCTATAATTGCCATATTATCACCTCCCTCTTGTCATTTACTATATAGCATTTGTAATGTAATTGTATTGATTTAAATTCTCTGACATGATAATATTAGTTTAAGAGGCGCAGAAGCAGACAATTGGGGAGCGATTTGTAAACTATGGATAAACGTTTTGTCAAACAAGTGATTTCTATAATCAAAGAAAGTGATTTTTCATGCAATGAAGATTACATTACTAAAGTAAAATATGTTATATTCCATATTTCAAAGTTTTTATATGCTCGCAAATTGCAGAATTGCGGGATATTTGTGTACGATGATTTTAAAATTATGTCTAATGATGTTTTAAGCGGTAAGGAAATGGGTATATTTAATCTGTACAGTGCTTTTGACTTATGCCATAAGGAAACTGAAGATAGAATTTGCGATTTGATTTTTTCAGACAAAAATTCTTTATCTTTTGAGAACTTTGTTCCCGCTAAGCTCTATGAAATGCTGCTGACTCCCAATGAGAAAAAAAGACTGGGACAGGTTTACACACCTGTACATATAATTGATAAAATGCTTGTTCAGGTTTTTGATATTAAAGAGATTGACATTAATTTGAGCATACTTGATCCTGCCTGCGGCGGAGGTTATTTTTTAATTGAAGCTTTTAAGAGGATTAAAAATGAATTAGCATCTGAATCTTCTGAGAATATCGACAGATATATTATCGAAAATATGCTTTATGGTGCGGATATTGATGATTTTTCAATATTTATGACTAAAATCGGCTTGCTTTTCAATACTGATTGTACCGATATTGATTTTAAAATATTTAAATCGGATTTTCTTATCGATGATGAGAATTTTCCCACTTTTGACATCATTATAGGTAATCCGCCATATATAGGTCATAAGCAGACTGATAGGAGCTACAGAGCTTTGCTGAGGGAAAGGTATAAGGATGTTTTCTATGATAAATCCGATATTTCCTACTGCTTTTTCAAAAAAGGCAAGTATTTGCTGAAAGAAAATGGTGTTTTATGCTTTATAACCTCTCGGTATTTTATGGAGGCTATGTACGCTGACAGACTGAGGAGCTTTATACAAGACAGCTTTCAAATTATTTCTATTCATGATTTCTGTGGTATTCAAATTTTTAAGGGAGCAATGGTCAGTCCCTTAGTTATTACATTATGCAACAATATCATGAACAAAAGCATACTTTCATACGTCAAATATAAGGCTGATGTAATTAATAACGAGAAAATTGCATATGAACAAAAAAAACTAAAAAGCAGCGGATGGGTTATATTAAATAACAAGGAAGAAGAGCTTTTTAACCGCATAGAATTTATTTCCAATACATATATTAGTGATGTGTGCAGCATTAAGCAAGGAATTATTACCGGTCTTGACAAGGCTTTTATCGTAACGGAAAAGGAAATCGACCAATATAAACTGGAAACAGATTTGCTTAAGAAATGGATTAAAAACAGCAATATTTCTGACACAAATATTAAATATAACAATTTATACTTAATTTATACTAATAATATAGAGGATGAAAAAGCTTATCCTAATACAATAAAATATCTGATGTCCTTTAAGGATAAGCTGATGAACAGACGTGAATGTATAAGCGGTGTTCGTAAATGGTATGAGCTTCAATGGGGACGCATTCAGTCTGATTTTGAATCACCGAAGATAGTATTTCCCTATAAGTCCCGGGGGAATAATTTTTATTTTGATAATGACAGGTATTTCTGCAGTGCAGATGTTTATTTTATCAACAAGCTAAGCGTTAATATTTCATATGGCTATTTACAGAAATATTTGAATTCGAGTATTTTTGAGTTTTATTTCAAATGCAGAGCGAAAAAAGTAGGAATTGATATTTTTGAATATTATCCAAACAAATTAAAGGCTATGAAGATATTTATTCCTCATTGGGAAAACGAGAAAAAATTTTCTCATTTAGGAAAATTTAGTATTGATAATTTCCTGGAAAAGGTGTTTAATGTTAATGGAGAGGAGGAAAAAGCAATAATTAATAATTATATTTCTAAAAAGGGTGATGACGCAAAATGAAAATTAAAAGGCTATTATTTTTTACCGTTATTTTTCTTGTGTTGTCCATTCAGCCGGGTTTGGCGAAAACTGTTTATTATGATATTTATAATCATTGGGCGGAAGAAGATATTAACTTTGCTTCAAATACCTTAAAAGTGTTTAAGGGCTATGGCGATTTAACCTTCAGACCTGACAATGAAATAACTCGAGCTGAGTTTATAACTATCTTGGCGAGGACAGCATATAAGCAAAATAAGATGAATGAAGTGTACACAAGTAATATGGCATATGGTGATATGTCACAGGAACACTGGTCTTACACATACATAATTTCTATGTATGAACATTTATTAAAAAATAATAAGGAATACTCATTTAAAAATATTTTCCCTGATACCAACTTTTATCCGGATAAATCTATTACCAGGGAAGAAGCAGTTGCATTAATAGCAGTTTTCAGTAAGGAAGCAATTTATGACAATCCTATAACCTTCAGTGATATCAGCTCAAATTATAAATATTACAATGAACTTAAAAGATTATATAATGCCGGTATTGTATCCGGATATGAAAATAATACTTTCCGAGGAAATGTAAAAATAACAAGAGCTGAATCTGCCGCATTAATTAAGCGGATTTACTATGATATTAAAACCGGAGATAAGAGCAAATACCTTAATCGATTAGAGTTTTTGCCTATTAAAGGTGAGGATATGTATTCTTTTTTCGGCAATTATGATTTTAATACTACTAATACTCTTGATAAAAAATATATCAAGGCAAAAAATACCTTTGAGTATATATCCTTCGGAGGCTATATTTTCCCCGAGGATGCACATTTATATGATTTGAATGCTGCAGATACAATGAATGCTTTAAGGAAAAGCGGATATTTCAATGTGGCAGGTACTAACTTTTATCTTATTAATTTCGGTAAATTCTCTGATGCAGAAAAAAATACTCTTTCAAATGAAATACTTGCCAATATTATAGCAAGAAATGATTTAAAGGACTCTGAGCTTATGCAGCTTTTCGCTCTCGTAAGCAAATATGATGTCAAGGAATATTTATATATTAAGGCGTTAGAAAAATGGTATGCCGGAACAGCCAATAACAATGCAAAGGCTAATATTTTATTTTACAGATATGCATATTATATTAAAGCCAATAATCGTGAAATGCTTAAGAGCTTGGTATATGACGACTTGAAAAAAGCTAACAACGTTACCGCTCTTCTTTCTATCAATTGGGGCTTGACTGCAGGTGCTCAGGTGGACTTCGGCAATTACGGTTTTAATAATTACAGCTATTCGTTATATAAGGATATGTCTTTGTATCAATATTTATCCAATCCTCCGATTCCTTTTAATTACAACTCTAAGGTTGTTGAATTGGTAAATATGCTTCTGATAAAAAAGAGCGAAAATCAAAGCTACAAGGCTTTAACAAATTATGAGGATATATTTTACAAATATTCATTAAACAGACTATATGCACTTTATTTTATTAATGAAAAGGAAAGGGCCTTCGTTGAAGGCATCAACGATTATGAAATTATAAAGTCCTTTAATATGTATAAAACCAATAAATTGAATCTGGATGACACTTATACCGGAATTTTAAAGAAAGCAAAATATTAAAATCCATGGGGATATCAAAAAATCCCCCATGGATTTTTTATTTTAAATATATATTGACATTTCTAATTTTCAGAATATAATATAACTATGATATCAATTTGATATCAAATTATATTAAAATGAGGTGTGGAGAAATGCCTGACTTAATTAATAAAAACGAAAAACAAGCACTGCATTATGAAGAAATCACTCCGAAATCAATTAATGGTATGTTGGTGCTTATCTTAAATACTATACTGATGGTTGCATCAATTATAGGCTTTATTTACAGTATAAATTTAGTTGAAAGCAAAGGAGCAGGAACAATCGGTATAGTATTTATAATAATTTATGCTTTATATTTTTGCTTGATAGGTCCTGTGCTGTTTCTGGGATTAAAGGTATTGAAGCCAAATGAAGCTTTGGTACTGACGCTTTTCGGCAAATATTACGGCACTCTTAAGGGCGAAGGCTTCTTCTTTGTGAATCCTTTTGTAACTGCAGTAAACCCTGCTGCAAGTACTGCATCAACCGCAACCATTTCAAAGGAAGGCTCTGTTCACGATAAGAATACATCTGAAAAGCTTACTTATTCAAGAGTTAACAAAAAAATTTCTCTTAAAACTATGACATTGAACAATGATAAGCAAAAAATCAATGATGAATTGGGAAATCCTATTATTATAGGAATTGTGGTTATATGGAGAGTAGTGAATACGGCAAAGGCAGTATTTAATGTAGATAATTATACTGAATTTTTATCTATTCAATGTGATTCTGCACTCCGAAATATTGTCAGGCTGTATCCTTATGATGCAACCGGTGATAATAACGAAAAATCACTCCGAGGCAGCAGTCAGGAGGTTGCTGAAAAGCTTCAGGCTGAAATTCAATCAAAGGTTGAAATTGCAGGTTTAGAAATCACTGAGGCAAGAATTACACATTTAGCTTACGCTCCTGAAATTGCAGCTGCTATGCTTCAGAGACAGCAGGCTTCAGCTATTATTGATGCAAGACAAATGATCGTTGAGGGAGCTGTCGGAATGGTCGAAATGGCTCTTGCAAAGCTGAACGAAAATGATATTGTCCATTTGGATGAGGAAAGAAAGGCTGCAATGGTGAGCAATTTGCTTGTTGTTCTATGCGGCAACAAGGATGCACAGCCCATTGTAAACAGCGGTTCATTATACTAAAAACAAAAACAAAAACAAAGGAGGAGATGATAATTATGGGAATAAATGAAAACGAAAGAAAAGACAAGGAAAAAAAACAACTACTGCTGCGATTATCATCGTCCCTTTGGGAAGAATTAGCTGCATGGGCCGAGGATGATTTTCGATCCATAAACGGTCAAATCGAATATTTGTTAACTGAGTGTGTCAAGCAAAGAAAAAAACCTAAAAAAATTTAAATCCGGTGATTTTCACCGGATTTTTTACAGTTAATATTTATTATCAGTCGTTAGCTTCTGTAGTTCTGGCTCTTCCGCAGCCTCCGCCGCTTCCGCCGCCGGATCCGCCTACTGAATTTTGGTCAATTTGTCTCGGGAATAATCTCGGGAATGTTGTGCAAAGCTGACCTTGTTCAGGTGATAACTGCGTAAATCCTGTAGAAAGAACGCATAATTGAACGGGTACAACTATTTTCTTTTCACATGATATACATAATGAAATTATAAGGTTTACTGCCAATTCACCGGTTCTTGGATCAATTTCAAAATCTCTGCCTATATTGTTTGTTGCAAGTCTTGTTTCACATGACAAGTTGCAGAATTCAGTAAATCTCGGTAAAAATGCTGTATCATATACTGACGGTACACAAATTTCGAAGAAATTAGTCAATACAAGAGGATTGTTTCTCGGTGCTATTTCAACTATCGTCGATAATGTTATTATGCTCTCGTTATCTGAATTGCACGGTGTTACAACTAAATCCATTTCAACTTCTACTGAGCCTGAAACTTCTATGTTTTGTGTTCCGAATACAGGTGTACCCTCTTCAAATTCATCACAGTAGGATGTGTCGGCATACACTAATCTTTCACTGTAGGTTCCGTCAGGTCCAATAACCTTATAGTCGCTTCCGTCTTCATTTTTAACAAACTGTCCGCCTGATAATGTGGTAACCGGATTCAGCTTTAAATTACATGGATCTTTAATGTTATCAGGGTTAAAAAACTTTCTGCATCTTATTTCTCTGATTCTTATTATGTTTGTTCCACAGCCTAATTTAGGTTCAAATATCTGACCCGGAGCTGTTTTTAAGCCTTGTAAATTAAATAGCTTCGCATCATAGATTTTCTGTACGTAAATTGGCTCTGTTACAACATTTCTCAAGGTTCCATCCCAATCACACCCGGTTTGTGCCGTACAGCATCTATCTGTTAATCCGCCAATTCCGCCAACATTATTACTATTATTATTATTATTATTTGAGCATCTCATGCTTAACCTCCTAATTTTTACTTTACTTTAATATATTCTTATTTGACATA
>DAIUCB010000008.1:0-23499 GCA_036846385.1 Bacillota bacterium
TTAGAACTCTCAAAGGTTTTTCTTATGCTGTTTTATTGTCTATGTTCTGTTTGCTGTTTGTCTTTCTCGTTAACAGCTTATCTAGGTTATCACACCCGGTTCTCTTTGTCAAGAACTTTTTTTATTTATTTTTGTCGATATTATCTGTTACTCGGTAAGAGTAACTTTTTTAGTGTAACATGTTAATCTGTATTTGTCAACATTTTTTTAACTTATTTTTTCATTTTTTTCAATGTTTTATAACTTTATTTTTGAAGTGCTTTTGTATTATAGCTCACTTATTTATCTTTGTCAATCCCCTTTTTACTCTTTTTT
The DNA here is from genome assembly GCA_036846385.1 of Bacillota bacterium. Classification (GTDB taxonomy): domain Bacteria; phylum Bacillota; class Clostridia; order Tissierellales; family Sedimentibacteraceae; genus Sedimentibacter. The sequence goes on from DAIUCB010000008.1 coordinate 316, forward strand.
ATTTTCTCTTGATTGTGTTTAAAGTTACATTAGAATAGCATTTAAAAAACTTTCCTACCTTAATATACTCCACATTTCATCGGTACCGTAGGACAATGCCCAAACAGCATAGCCCGCCAGGTTATATCTTTTAGCTATATCAATTCTGTTTTGAAGTGATATCTCATCTTCATTCCAAATCATATAGGTTGTACTGTCTATTGTTTTTTCTCCATAATTTTGTCCTGTAGCTTCATCATATTTAAGCTCTATTTGTAATTCATCTATAGCTTTTTTCGCTGATATAATCTTTAGCGCTGTTGATTTTATTTTTTCATTATCCACCTTTTCCCACAGTCTTGTATAAAACGGTACACTTAGTACTACCTTTTCATTAGGTGCATATTCTAATATGTTTTTTACGCCATATTCAACCCACGGCAAAGATGCGACAGAACCGGGGATTCCGCTTACATTTTCATCATATGCCATAAGCATAATATAATCGGAGTATTTCCCTATAACCTTTCTGTCATAACATAAGGACCAATTTTCTGATTTTGACATTATTGTAATATCAACAGTCATTAAAATACTTTTTTCTTTAGCCTTACAATATAATTCTTTAATAAAAGCAGAAAGTACATTTTTATCCTTTAGATATATATTTTCAAAATCCAAATTTATTGCATCGTAATTTTTTTCTTCTGTAATTTCAATAATCCTATCTGCTATCTGTCCACGGGTTATACTATTGTTTAATAGCTTGCTTGTTAAATCCGGGTCAAAGCTGTTACTAAATACTCCCCAAATTTCTTTTTTCGATTTTCTTACATGTTCTATGTAATCATCATTTGAAAAATCTTCAAAAAATTCGCAATCCTCCTTAAGGCTATACCATGTTGGACTTATAATATCAACGGTATCAGGTATATTGAAGGGTTTGAAGTTTTTGGATGGTTGATAAACTAAATCCCATGCCATATAAATAGATTTTCCTTTGTTTATTGAAGGGTATATGTTATAACTGATTTTTGAAATTGGTTTTATATCGGATATTTTGACAAACCCAATTTTATTGTTTTGTGTTCTTGCTAATATGTAGCCATTCAGTTCATTTTTATATACATAAATAGATTCTCCGGCATTTAAATACATTGATGTAAATGAAGTTTTTGAAGCTGCAGTCTTAAGTTTTGATTTCTTTACCATCTTGTATTCTCTGATGTTTTTTTCTATTATTACATTTAAATTAACACTGTCTATATAAACAGAAGCTATATAATTTTCCTTTATAAAGCTTGTATTAAAAAACAGCTTGTTATTTTCGACTGTTAGTATCTCCTCAGTATCATATGGTTGCTTGTGAAAATAAGCTTTTTTCTTATTGTATTTTATCGTTTCGAATTTGAAATCATTATATATTGAAACTCTACGATGCTCTATGTCCCAATCGAAATCAAGCAATTCATTTTCCAATAAATATTCTGCAGATATGTATATTTGATTGTTTTTTAATATATGGTTATACTTTTCATCCTTAGTACCATCGAGGTAAATATTGATTTTTTCTGCATTATTAAATGATGGTTTATCAAGATACAAATTATATATATATACAAATGTACAAATTATCAAAATAATAATGAAAAATATTGCCGGATATCTTTTCATATGACAACCCTCTATATTAATATTTTTTATCCAATTCTGCTTTAATACCTAATGCAACCTCATCATTCGGATTAATTTTTAATGCAACACCAATATCCTCTTTAGCTCTGTCAACCTGACCGTTATATAAAAGTGCTACTGCTCTGTTGCAAAATACCTCGCAATTTCCCGGTTCAATATTTAATAGTCTTGTAAATAGCTCTTCTGCCTCTGTATATTTGCCTCTGCATATTTTACATAAGCCTAATTCATTTATTGCTTCCTTTTGATTTTCATTTATTTTTAATACATTTTCAAAGTATCTCTCAGCTATTTCATATTCCTTCAACGATCTATATGCAAGTCCGATAAAAAATAAAAGGTTCCACCATCCGTTGAATTCCTTCACCAAAGGCAGCAACAAATCCAAGGCTTCATTTGGATTTTCCTTGAGTACCAGATTGTACCCATTTTCATAATCAACATATGGCTTTAGCTGTATAAGTTCGTTTCTGATTTCATCTGTTCTTATAGCATCATTATCAAGCTCTTGATGTTTAGTCCAATAAACCTCTGCCTTTACATACTGTTGTTTTAATTTATAATAATATCCCAGTTTATAGTAAGCTAATGCAAACTTGTTATTATAATCCAGTGACTTCTCAAAATATGCATATGCCTCTTCTAAAAAAAATTGTGCTTCTGCCTGATTTTTAATTGATTGTTTATCCATTCCTCGCTTTTCTAGAACTGATGCATATATAAAGCAGCTTTTTTCATCTTCTTTTATATTTAATAATGCTTTTCCGTAAACAACTCCGTCATCATTATGGTTTTCGTCAAATCTGTTAATACATAGTATAATATAGGGCTCCAATTCGAACTTCAATTTACTTAGCATATTGTTATACTCAGTCAATAATTCAAAATTCTTATCGGTTCCCTGGATATATATTATACCGTCTATAATATTATTTATTGTAACACCTTCATTATCGCTTTGTTTTTTTATATCCTCTATCAAATTTTGTGCCCTGACAGGCACAGCTAATTCATTCCCTGTTATATATTCATAGTTTTTAAACTTAATGGCTGCTCCTTTTTTCAATGTTATGAAATATATGTCATCCTTCTTTTTATCAAAATACTTATTGAAAAATTCTTGCTTCTTATTCATTTTCAAGCTCCTTAATAATATGATTTATTGAAATTGTTTTACATCTGTTAAATATATTATTTTTGTTGTTATATATAAATATAGTGGCTTCCTCTCCTATTTTGACAAGTCTGAAGTCGTTAATGATTTTATCTTCTTTTTTTGATTCGGAGAAAAATTCGTTTCTGAAGCTCATATCATTGGATAATTTTCTTTTAATCAACCTGTACATTTCCTCAGAATTTCTGTCCAGATACATAGGCAGTTCCTCATATTGATTATTAAATATGTAATCATATCTCATATTTATTGCAAACTCATCGTTAAGCTTGCCGGTATCTATCATAAAATTATACAAAAACTCATACAGCTTTTTTCGACTGTGAGATACCTTGTATAAATTATTTTTTTGCCAATACTCACTGAATTCCTGATAAAAATCAAAAGGCGAAAATTTATAGTATTTTTTTACTATAAAACTCAGTGATTTTTCAAAATATTTTTCGTTGTAATATCGGTCTACGAGCTCTTCTATTTTTTTAAGCTTCAGTATTTCTCTATATGCTATATATTTTGTACTAATAACCTCATATGGTGCTGTTTTCCTGTATTTTATTCTATGCTTATTTTTTTCAGAATATATTTTTGTACCCTTTAATACTTTTAAAAATCCAAGCTGTAATTTCTCTGCATTTAACAAATATATTCCATTAAAGGAATCTTTGAAGGATTCATAATTTTCATAAGGTAGTCCTGCAATTAAATCAAGATGCATATGTATATTATTATTTCTTCCTATATTATCTATTACCTTACAGAGGTGCTCTTTATTCATATTTCTGTTTATTTCCTGAAGTGTATTTTCATTTAAAGATTGCACTCCTATTTCAAACTGAAACATGTTGACCGGCATTTTCTTTAGAAAGCTAAGAAAGCTATCATTTATAATATCGGCAGTTATTTCAAAATGAATTGTCATATTTTTGCTGTTGTGTTTAATTATAAACTCCATAATTTCCATAGCTCTTCTATAATCTGCATTGAAGGTTCTGTCTACGAATTTAATTTGCCTTGCTTGAGTTGCCAATAATTTTTTCAAATCCTTTTTAACTCTGTCTATTGAAAAGTTACGTGTTTTTCTGTTTATTGATGACATGCAAAAGCTGCAATTGAAGGGACAGCCTCTGGATGATTCATAATATATAATTTTATCGGTAAAATCCTCATTTTCTGAATATGGATAGCTTATTATATCTAAATTATCAATCAGTTCTCTTGCTTCATTTATATATATATTATTATTTTCTCTGTAGGCAAGACCTTTTATATTATAATCCGGATTGGAATGATTAATTTGCTTCATAAATTCCATGAAGGTCATCTCTCCCTCTCCAAATATTACAAAATCTATATATACTTCGGTTTTCATCAATTTTTCGGTTTCATAGGAAACCTCAGGACCTCCCCACAATATTTTAATGTCAGGCTCTGATTCCTTTATTATATATGCTATTTCCTTTATATATTCGATATTCCAAATATAGCAGGAAAAGCAGATAATATCCGGATTAGTGTCGAGTATTTCTCCTAATATATAATCTGACTGCTGATTTATGGTAAATTCTTTTATTTCTATTTCTGTTCCTTCATATGAGCAAAAATTTTTTAAATATCTTACTGCAAGATTTGCATGAATGAATTTTGAATCTATTGAAACGAGTAAAGCTTTCATATATTCACCCTTAATAATCCTAATTTATTTTTTAATATTATTTCATTTTTACTTTTTTTTAATATGATACATTTTCCAAGCAAGGGATGGTTAAATGTTGAATTGTTTAAATAGTCCTTTAAATCATACACATTGTCAAATTTATATTTAAGCTTTTCAGGATTCAATGTTCCCTTTCTGATTTTGAGTAAATATGCCGAAAAATTATTTATTACCTCTTGATGTCCTTCATATATTGCATTTGCTGAATTATTTATGTTATTATCGTTTTTGATAAATTGCAAAGCTTTATATTTTGCCGAATATTCATTTGAAAAATATTGATTCTTTATTATAGCCTTTATTCTTTCTTTTTCAAAATCTATAAGATAGCTCTTATTTAGAGTCCGCAGATTGTTTTTTTCCAGATAATCCTTTAAAGAGAATTCTATCAGTTTTTCCTTAATCTTGTCTTTTAAATTGTCTATGTCTGATATGCTATTTTCAAAATATTCATGAAGTGCTGCTGATAAAATCACAGCATTGATTATTGTATTTTGATTTACAGTAAAAAATAATACTATTTTTAACACCTCTTCTATTATGGTATTAAAAAATGTATTTGATATTATGGCCGGAATAATTTTATATTCAATCAGATTGTCTTCTAAATCCGATATAATATTATTCTTAAAATAAAAATCTATTGTATCATCCTTACCATTTCGATAATATTTGAAAACCTCAATTTCTTTTTTGTATCTATCAGTGTCGAACATGCAGCCGACCTTATCTTCATATGGTATTAAAGCTTTTGCTGATATTATAAACAGCTGAAATTCTATGCCTGCAAATTTATCTGTCATGCTATCTTCATAGCAATAATTTAATAGGTTGTATATTTTAGATAGCATATTATTTCTCCCTTTACTTTAAATGAACGTTGCTGTGCAATTCCTGTCGGCGGAATCAACGTTCCCCTGCTGAGTACAATTAACTGCATGGAAATTTGTCATGTTCAATCCTCGTTTTTTATATAATTTTATATAATAGGAAGAAAATTTTTCTATTACATAAAAAATAGAATCTACAGTTGTACTGTGATTCTATTATACTATCATTTAAGCAATTTTACAAACTCTTCTTTATAGGCGGCGGCAAATTCCAAAACCTTAACTGAATAATCGCTCATTGCAGGATTGTTATAGGCTGATTTGCCTTCTTTTATGTAGTCAATCAAGCCCTGCTGTCCTCTGTTGTAAGCTGTCAGAGCTTTATTTATGTCCCCTTCATATATGTTATATAAATAAGCAAGCTGAGTAATTGTAAGCTTCAAATTGTATCTTGTATCAAACAGCTTATTGGGGTCATATATATAGCCTAAATTTTTAGCAACAGGCTTTGCAGTATTCTCCATAAGCTGACCTAACCCTCGTTCTCCTGACATACCTACCGCTCTGGGATTAAAGTTGCTTTCTCTTTTTATCAAGCCCAAAACTATAAATGGATCAATTTCATTCTTCTTGCATTCCTGTACAAGCAAATCACATTCATCATATTTTAATTTTGAAATTTGTGATATATATTTATTTAACCTTTGTTCACCAAGATATATATTTTTTAAACTGATAACGACAGAATCTCCTTTTAATCTACCGCTCGCTGCTATCGGTACAGTTAACATATCCTCGGCATCTGCAGTCATACACATATTAAACATTATAAAATATGAAGCTATACATATAATAAGCAGCGTTGTAAGGTATTTTTCTCGTTTCATTTCACCACCCCTTAATTCTTCTAAATAAATTATATTTATTTAGAAGTGTCAAGTCAATGATGAACGAACTAATGTTTTAGCGTATTTTGTCTGTTTTTGTCCTTACATTTTTTCAGGAGCTTCCATTCCTAATAATCCCATTGCTGTCTTAAGTACCGTATTGACGGTTTGAGTTAACAGTAATCTTGCCTTTTTAATATTATCATCATCTACTATTATTGGGCACTCATGATAAAATCTGTTAAATTCCTGAGCCAAGCCTACTGCATACCTTGTAATAAAAAATGGCTCATATTTATCATGTGCTCCTAAAACAGCTGCTTTGAAGCCCTCCAATTTTTTAATGACATTAAAGGCCTCTTTGTCTGTTAAAACAGAAAAATCAACATTTGCATCTATTTCAATATTCGCTTTTTTGAGAAGACTGCAGGTTCTCGCATAGGTATATTGTACATATGGCCCTGTTTCACCTTCATAGCTTGAGGTTTTTTCCCATGAAAACATATAATCCTTTATTCTGTTGTTAAACAGCTCCTGGAAAATAACAGCACCTATTCCTACCTGTCTTGCAACCTCTTCTCTGTTTTCAAGATTTGGATTTCTTTCATTTATTATTTCTGTAGTTTTTTCTATTGCCTTTTTCAGTACATCCTCCAAAAATACTACTCTGCCTTTGCGGGTTGCAAGTGCGCCATCCTCCAGACTTACAGTACCAAACATAACATGAACGCAATCATATGCCCAATCATATCCCATCAGATCTATTATCTTTCTCCATTGATCAAAGTGAAGTTTTTGCGGAGCACCTACAACGTATATGTTTTTATAAAAATCGTAGGTTTTTTTTCTGTACATAGCCGCTGCTATATCTCTTGTGACATATAGAGTTGAACCGTCGCTTTTTTGTATCAGAGCATCGGTTAAACCGTATTCGGACAGCTCTACTATTTTCGCACCCTCTGAGTCCTTAAGCAATTGTTTGTCCTCTAATTCTGCTATTATATCCGGCATTTTGTCTGAATAAAAGCTTTCACCTGCTAATGAATCATATTTTATTCCAAACATATCATATACTCTGTTGAATTCTTTTAGACTTACCTCTCTGAACCATGCCCAAAGCTTTTGAGCCTCTTCGTTTCCATTTTCTAACTCCTTGAACCAATATCTTGCTTCATCCTGATATTCGGGATGTGACTCAATCTCTTGATTGTATCTTACATATAGCTTTAACAGCTCCGGTATAGGATCCTTTTCAATAGCCTCAACTATTTCAGGACTGCCCCATTTTTTATATGCTGAAATAAGCATGCCAAACTGAGTGCCATAATCACCCAGATGATTGATTGCAATTGTATTATAGCCTAAATATGTATATATTTTATAAATTGAATTTCCGATAAGGGTCGATCTGATATGTCCTATATGAAATGGCTTAGCAATATTAGGTGATGAAAATTCAACTATAACAGTTTTTCCTTCCCCGACATTTGAGCTGCCGTAGCGCTCCTTTTCATTAAATGATTGCATAAGAATTTTTTCTGCAAAATGTGTTTTATCTACAAAAAAATTTACATAGGGTCCTGCTGCTTCGATTTTTTGAAATTCTTCAACTGCTCCTATTTTATTTACTAACTCTGAGGCAATCACTGCAGGTGCTTTTTTGTATTTTTTTGCGAATTTAAAGCATGGAACTGCATAATCACCCATTTCCTGATTAGGCGGTATTTCTATCATTTGTATTGCTTCATCTATATTAAGTTCATTTTCTATAGATAAGAATAGCTCTGCTACTTTTTCTTTAAAGTCCATTTTTTCTCCTCCATGATCCTATGCATAGGTCTTGATATTTATTCACGTCAAATATTATTGATAGTTATATTATCACAACCATATTTTTATGTCAATAAAATGAAAACAATTTTATATAACTAGAAAGAGGGCTGAAACTGGATTTATAATTATAAATCCAGTTCGGTTTCTCCGTCTCCTTGGGTTATATGCCATTTTTCATGTCCCATTATTTCATCCATATTGAGTCTATCAGATAGAACATTTGCAATCATCATATTATTTTTAGGCGGCTTTCTCGTTATCATAAAGCCATTTTCCAGCAGTACCTTTTTATAGCTGCCATATAATCCTGTTCCTATAACTGCATATTCAAGACCCTTATCATAGCAGTACTGAGATATTCCGTTTGCAAGAGCCTTTATGTACCTTTCATTAGTTGGATCTGTAAAAAATTCGACCGAGGATGTCATTCTTGAACCGTTAGCCTTTGCATTATGAAGTATGGCAAATCCGATAATTTCATTTTTATGTCTTGCAATAATTGTCACATAATCAACATCAGGTCTCTGATTATATCTGTAATTCAAATACTTATAATCTCTGACTAATAATACCTTGTATCTATCCTTATATTTATCCCAGCAGGATTGAATATTTTCGGGAACATTATTTAATACATCAAAGCTGATTTCCTTATCCATTTTATGCATTAATCTATTTCTCATAAATGATGAATATATTGAATTGGCTGCAGATGATAAAAGACCTGATTTAATTCTTCTTTTAAGGATATTAGTTATATGTATAGGCTTAACATATACTTCCTTTTCAAAAAGTGTAGGCCAGCCAAATCTTTGGTATGCAGGATATGATTGGTCGTTTGCAAGTCCTATAACAACATCTACTCCGTCCTGCTTACCCCGGTTACATGAATTTTCAGTCATCATACGAAAGATTCCTTGTTTTTTGTAATCAGGGTGTGTCATTGATTTTACTGAATGGGCTGTCAGCAGAGTTTTTCCGTTTACGTAAAGCTCATTCGGTATTAATCCGTCACAGCCGATAACCTTGTCACCCTCCTTTAATAAATACATCATATTGCCTGTTTTATTATAGGGATTCTTATCAAACAGCCACCTATACATTTCCTTTTTACAATTAGTCCCCTCTCCGAAGGAAATAACCGATAGCTCTTCAAAAGCCTCAAAATCTCTGTTTATATCAAATCTTACAATTTCTCGTTCCATATACTTACTCCTATATATTTTTATTTATTATGCTTTATTAGTATATAATTATAATATGAATATATTAATAATGCAAAATTAAATTTTTATGTAATGTCTTTAATCCATTTTTTTGATAATACCCTCGGTAACGCTATTATTGCCTTAGTAATATCCTCCAGATTAACAAGTGCAACCACAAGATAAACAGGAAGCTTAAACACCATGGCACCTAAAAATGCCATAGGTACACCTATAAGCCACACTGAGCCCATTTCCAAATACATAGAATATTTAGTATCTCCTCCGCCTCTAAATACACCGACAACCACAGTTGAGTTAAATGTCTTTGTAAAGAACAAAAGACCGATTACAGTCAGCATTTTTTTAGCCGAATCAAACAAGCTCGGCTCGAGATTTTTAAACAGCCTCAAGGTTAAATCGGATGTAAATACCATACACAGCCCGAGGACAACTCCTGTCAAGGTAGCCATAGCAAGGAAATTAATCGCATAATCATAGGCTTCCTTTTCCTCTCCCCTGCCTATTTTATTTCCGATCATGACAGAGCTTGAATTTGCCAACCCTCTGACTATTACGAAAAATATATTCTGAATTGTAGATACTATCTGTACTGCTGCTGTCGCCTCTTCACCGATTTTAGCATAGGCAACTGAATACATAACCTGACCCAGTGCCCAAAAGCCTTCATTCAATATTACAGGTGAAGCTGTTTTAAAATACTTAATAACAAATTCTTTTTCCCATCCGAAGAGCTCCTTTAAAGTAGCCGCCAACGGACCTTCGACTGAATAAATCGCATATATAAGTAATAACAGCTCAACTATTCTGGCTATGAGTGTGCCCAACGCCGCACCCTTTACTCCCATTGCGGGAAACCCTAATTTTCCAAACATCAATATATAATTAAAAAAGGTATTTGTAAAAAAAGCTACGATTGATACCTTTAAAGGAACATTGGGGCTGCCTGTGCTTCTTAGTCCTACGTTTAAAACAAAGCTTACTGCTGTTATTATATATGAAAATACAACTATCCTGAGATACTCGCTTCCTAATTGAACAGTTACTTCGGTATCTATAAAAAACCTCATTAACAGCCTTGGGTAGATAGCTCCTGCCAAGGTAAAGATAACTCCTACTCCGGTACTTACGGTTATGGCGAGTCCCAACACCTTCTTAATGCTGTGAACGTCATTTTTACCCCAATATTGTGCGATAAAAACAGCCGATCCTGTTCCTACGCCGAAAATTATCAATATGTAAAAAAAGAAAATCTGATTTGCAAGACCTACCGCAGCAATGCTTGATTGTCCTAAGCTGCTTGTCATTAAAGTATCTACCATGTTTAATGACGATGTTACTAAATTTTGCAATGCTATTGGTATGGCAATTGCCATCATTGATTTTAAAAATAATTTATCTTTCCAAAATTTCATTGAAACCTCCGATTAATAATGCAATATAAATTTAATAAAACATAAATTAATTTGCTTTGAAACCTACCATATGTGAACTATATTTGCAGATTATCATAGCAGTTATTTTATGTTTTATGATTAATTCTGAATATTAGATTTTTTCTATTCTTTTAATAACGCATAATAACGCAAGTATGAAAAGAAATTGTTCAGCTATTCCCATTTCTAATTTCTAATTTTTTATTTTAAGGTTACTATAGTTACTCCGTCTCCGCCCTCGTTGAAGGAACCAAGTCTGGAGTCCTTGATGCTTTTATGATTTTTAAGATATTGGGTTATTCCTTCTCTCAAAATCCCCATACCCTTGCCATGAATTATTTGCACCTCGTTTAAGCTTGACAAAACTGCATCATCTAAATATTTATCTATTTCCATTATAGCTTCGTCAAGATTTAAACCTCTTACATCAATAATAGGGCTTATAGAGGATGTTCTCAGCTTGATTATTTTCGAGGATTTTGACTTTTGTGATTTTTCATCATCCCCTTTTATTTTTATCAGGTCCGATTTTTTTACTTTTGTTTTTATCAGCCCTATTTGAACCATAACATTTTGAGAATCATCAACATCGGATATTATAAAGCCTTTTTGATTTAAGCTTTTAACCATAACAGCATCTCCGTTTTTCAGAACTGTTGATGTGTCATATGTTTCCTGCTCATATATTTCATCGGTATATGGATTTTCCTCCAAATCCTTGGTTTTGTCATTAAGGCTTTGTCTCAATTGATTTACCCTGCGTGCTTTATCCTTATCCATTTCCAGATTGAGTTTTTTCAGCTCTTTTATTATCTCAGCTGTTTCTCTTTTTGTTTGCTCAATTATTCTTCTTGCCTCATAATTTGCTTCATTTATCAGCTTTTCACTTTTTTCGAGAGCTTTTCTTTCCTTTGCTAAAAAGTCAGAATGTTTTTTTTGACTTTCCGATGCAATTCTGTCTATTTCAGTTCTTTTTTCCTCAATATAGATTCTGTCTCTTTCTATTTGCTTCAACGCATCTTCAAATTCAACCTTTTCTGTCTCTATATTATTTCTGGCTTTTTGTATAATAGATTCACTGAGTCCAAGCTTTTTAGATATTTCAAATGCATTTGATTTGCCCGGTACACCTATCAGCAGCTTGTATGTAGGACTTAAGGTTTCAACATTAAATTCAACACTGCCGTTGCAAACGCCCTCTGTTGTCAGTGCATACAGCTTAAGCTCGCTGTAGTGGGTAGTTGCGGCAGTTATTATTTTTCTGTCATGAAGAGTATCCAGAATTGAAATAGCAAGAGCTGCTCCCTCTACAGGATCCGTACCCGCTCCCAGCTCATCAAATAAAACAAAGGAATTATCATCTATTTCTTTCATTATTTTAACTATATTGGTCATATGTGATGAAAAGGTGCTTAAGCTTTGTTCAATGCTTTGCTCATCCCCTATATCTGCATACACACCGTTGAACAAGGATATTTCAGTTCCATATTCTGCCGGTATATGAAGTCCCGCCATTCCCATAAGTGAAAAAAGCCCCAATGTTTTTAATGCAACTGTTTTTCCACCGGTATTCGGTCCCGTAATGATTAATGTAGTAAATTCATCACCGATACGGACATTTATAGGCACTACAATTTTAGGGTCTATTAAAGGATGCCGGCCGTTTTTTATGCGTATATATCCTCTGTCATTGATTTTCGGTTCAATTCCGTTGACAGATATAGCATATTTACCCTTTGCAAAAATAAAATCCAGCTGTGTTAAAATATCCTGATTGAGAAGCATCTCTGATTCAATACTTCCTATTATACCGCTCAGCTCTTGAAGTATCCTTTCCACCTCTTTTTTTTCGTCAATTTTAAGATTGGAAACCTCATTGTTCATTTCTACTATTGCAATCGGTTCAATAAAAATAGTTGAGCCTGTTGAAGACTGATCGTGCATTATACCCTTTATCATTCCCCGGTATTCTTTTCTTACCGGCACAACATATCTGTCGTTTCTCATGGTTACTATGCTTTCCTGGAGATATTTCTGAGTCCCGGGTGAATTGACTATCGAATTGATTTTATTCTTTATTGCCGTATTTTTAATCTGTATCGATCTTCTGATTCTTTTTAGCTCAGGGCTTGCATCATCTGCTATCTCTTCTTCGCTGATTATTATTTCATATATCTTATCCTCAATATTTTTATTTGCGTATATATTTTGACACAGCTCTTCTAATATTTCATAGCTGCGCTCCTCCTTATTATTTAACAGAACATAATTTTTCATCAACCTGGCAGCACGAAGTGTGTCAGCACAGCTTAACAAGCCTCTCATGGATATAATTCCGCCTATGGCACCTCTTCTGACATATTCCTTAACATCAGATACACCTCCCAATGGCGGTGTGCCCTTTTCTATATTAATTGCCAAAGCTTCTGCAGTTTGTTTTTGATGATATATTACTGTTTCAATATCTGAACTTATATCAAGCTTTCTTATCTCTTTTTTTCCGTTTTCAGTCTCTGCAAATTCTGCTATTCTGTCAATAATTTTATTAAATTCCAAAACCTCTTTAGATTTTTGCTTCATTCTAATTTACCTCTCATTTACGATAGATAAAGCAATAATTTTTATGATATTATATTCTACCGCTTTACATTACAAAATGTTTTTTAAATAGTGTCCTCTGGTAAAGTTGTTTTCCTTCAACACATTCGCTGTTTGCAGTCCGTTCAGTTCACAATAAACAGCATCAATAATTTCCTCAATATTTTCTTCCCATTTAGTATCTATTAAATAATATTCTATACCGCTGTTTATGAAGTCATTCATTTTTCCAATCAAAGTAAGAGGCACGCTGTTGTAAATATGTGTCAGCCTGTTTTCCCTTTCAATATTGAAATAAACACCCTTTCTGTCCTTTAAGGAATATTTGCTTTTATAGCTGCATTTTTCGCAATCCTCTTTATTTTTGCAATTTTTTATCAGTGACATAGGGCAGTTTTTCATTACCATCAATTGAACATATGCATGAGCTGTTATTTCTGATTTAATCGATATATTATTCATTACACTTTCCATATCTCTGATATTTGATTCTAAGGAAAATGTAAAGCCCTCTGCTCCCTTATCCTTCAAGAGCTCTGTTCCAAAGGTATTGATAATATTAAAGCCGCTGCCGCAATGAATTTTCAATTTGCTCTTTTGCCTGAAGAAATGGAAGGTGCCCACATTATTAACACAAACACCGTCGAACAGCTCATCGTACCTTGTAATATTTTTCTTAAGCATTATATAGTCTGATTTAGAAACAATATTCGGTATCCAAAGATATTTTTCTACACCGATAATTTTTTCGGCAATATCCATATCTAAGGTAAAGGGTATATATACTCTTTTTACCTTGACTTTATCAACTAAATCAATTTCATTGCTGTTGTTTATTTTTAAGCTTATTTTTGTAAAAGCTTTAGTTCTTTTTCCATTAAAATTAAAGATATCATTATGTGTCAATTTATCGATATCAGGTCTGTCATAAATTACTGCGCCCTCTTCATACAGATATTCCGCAGCATCTCTGCGCATTTGATTCAATGTGCTTTTTCTTAAAAATACATTTTCATCCTTTATTATATGCAAATCCTTTAAGCTATATATTGTACTTCCAAGCTTACCAAGCTGTTCCTGTATTATTTCGTCCGTTGCGATGCTATTTACACCGGCTTCACACAGCTCCTTACTTTTAATAGTCACTGTATGTTTACCGTCAGTGGCTCGCAGAACTGCCGGCGATCCGATTTGTAAAGTAATTTCAAAGCTGATATCATTTCTGCGATATTTGGAAAATTCAAGAGTTTTATCTCTTGTTTCCTCTTCGATTTCATCAATATCGTCACCCTTAACACCTGAGCTTGTGCGCGCGAACATTTCATCATCCGGATCAGGCTTGAGGTAACTGTTGGTATAGCCTCTGCTGAAGGTTGAAACTGCTTTACTTTCAAGTTTTTCAGGGTTTTCGTTTTTTCCGTTTAAATAATTGTCTATAATGCTCCTGTAATACTCTACAACTGCTGCAGTATATTCAGGTCCTTTCATTCTTCCTTCTATTTTAAAGGTACTGATTCCTGCCTCAATTAAATCTGTTATTGTTTTTCCTGCCATAAAATCCTTCATGCTAAGAACAGGCATAACACTTAAATCTTCATTTACTGTATTATTATTCTTATCATAAAAGCTGTAGCTTAATCTGCAGGGCTGAGCACATTTACCTCTGTTACCGCTTCTACCACCCAGAAAGCTTGACATATAGCATTGTCCTGAATAGCATGCACATAATGCTCCATGTATAAAAAACTCTAAATTTGTATTTGTATTTTTAACAATCTCTTTTATTTGTCCTAATGATAATTCTCTTGCCATTATAACCTTATTAACATTATATCTGTCATAGAACTTAACACCGTACTCATCATATACGGTGGCTTGTGTACTTATATTGACTTCCAAATCCGGAATATACTTTTTAATTAAATATAAAAGTCCTAAATCCTGAACTATTACCGCATCTACATCATTTTCATATAAAAATACTACATAATTTAAAGCCTCTGTAATTTCCTCATCCTTCAATAAGGTATTTACAGTTACATATACCTTAACATTTTTATTATGTGCATATCTGATAATATCCATCATTTCGTCATTATCAAAATTCTGTGAATTTTGTCTTGCATTAAAGCTTTTACCGCCCAGATATACAGAGTCTGCACCGCTGTTTACAGCTGCGTAAAAAGATTCAATACTGCCTGCAGGCGCTAAAAGTTCTATTTTGTTATTCATATTTTCTCCCTTATTTTCGTACAAATTATAAATTGTCTGATTTGCCGAGATTCATATTATCATTCAATCAATCAGAGGTCTCTTCTTCCAGAAGCTCCATCATTTCTCTGTTTTCTTTTTTCAGCTCATTTATTTCGAGTCTGTTTTGGAATATCTCGGTATCCTTTCTGTTTAACTTTTCCTGAAGCTCGTTAATTTTATTGATCAGATTTTCCTTGTCATTATTTATCATTAACAATTCTTCCAGATACTTTTCCTTTTCATCATTTACTGAATCATATTTTTGCTTTGCATCATCAGCATTGTTTTTCAGTTCATTAATTGATTTATCCTTTGATAATATTATTTCATCCTTTTCATTTAGCTTTTGCTGCATTAAATTGATTTTATTATTTAAATATTCTATATCTTTATTTTTTGAATCAATATGAATACTGCCTTTTTGGCTTTCCTCATTCAGCTGCTCAATCAGTAAGGATTTGCTTTCATTTAATTTTTTTAAATCATTTATTGATTTTTCAAGCTGTACAATATGCTGTTCCTTTTCGTTTAGCTTTAGCTGGAGCTTGGAAATTCTGCCATTGAGACTGCTTTTCGTGTTATTCATAAAGCTTAATTCTCTGGTGAAATTATCTCTTTCCTTTGACAGATTTGCACATAGCTCTGACAGCTCTTCGTTTTTATTTTTCAGCTCATTGATTAATATTTCACTTTGAAGTATCTGCTGCTCCAGCTCATTAATTTTCAACTGGTGCTTTGTTATTTGTGAATTGAGATATTCTCTGTCGTTATCCTTTCCCAGCAGTCTTTCCCTGTATTTTTCTTTTTCTGCTAAGGCAGCGGAATATTTTTCCTTTGCTTCTTCTGTTTCTCTTATCGCTGATTCTGTTTTTTCATTTAAAAGATTTATTTCTTCATTTAATTGTTTTTTCAACTCGTTTATTTCAGCGGTAGTTTTTATGTATTTATCTATAATCACAAAGGAGGATAGTATCAATTTGTCTATATCATTAAATCTTTTATTTGTATTTGCAATCACATTAATTTGATCATTAAGTATTTTTTCAATTTTACCAACATATTCGGGACTTTCATCGGTTCGTACGTTATATTTTTTATCACCAATTATTATTTCTATTTTGTTCATAAAATAAAACCCCTTTTCAAATTTTTATATATATTAACTCCGTCATATTAAGCAAATATTATCAGTTATTTTTTTTAATATTATATCACAACATACATTAATATTAAGGTATAATCCTTAAAATATCAATAGGAAAAACTGTTTTTTATAATTTATTTTAAAATATTAAAAAAACATATCACAAAGAGTATATTTTTAGAACATTATAAAAAGCTTTTAATAGAATATTATTCTAAATATGCGTAAAAGTTATTGACTGTTAATAATCTTTAAGTTATAATTTATTTAAGAATGGAAATAATACAAAGGAAAATACATGTTTAAAATTGTTTTTTATAAAGATAGAAACGGCAATCAACCTGTTAAGGAATATCTTTATAAATTAAAATGTATGAATAGCAAAGATAGCAAAATAAAATTAAATAAAATACAAGATTATCTTGAAATTATATCCGAGTGTGGTACGATGGCAGGTATGCCATTTGTAAAACATATAGACGGTGAAATTTGGGAACTGCGACCACTACGAGATAGAATTTTTTTCTTCTGTTATCATGGTGATACTTTGGTTTTGCTTCATTATTTCCTAAAGGATACACAAAGAACTCCCACTCGTGAGATAGAAAAAGCAAAGCGTAATTTAAAAGATTTCAATGAAAGGATTGATAATAATGAAAAATAAAAGCATTTCTCCTATCGGAGATAATTGGGAAAATGTAAGAAATGAAATTTTTACATCTGAGGAAATAATGGCTAGCGATGAACGCGTTGCTCTAGTCACTGAAATTATAAATACAAGAAAAAAAAATAATATTTCCCAAAAAGAGCTTGAAACTTTAAGTGGCGTAAGACAACCGGTTATTGCTCGTATGGAAACAGGAAAAACTGATCCTCAGTTTTCTACTGTTATAAAGATTTTGAACTCTCTTGGTAAAACTATAAAAATCGTTCCTATTGAAAATGATAAATACCCGAAATCTACTAAATCTACAGTTTGCGAGAAAAAAGTTTAATATTCTACCATTGATATAAGCCATTCTGCTATGATAAACAATGAAATTCAGCTAATTATATAGGAGACGCGTAACATTGTCACGCGTCTTTTATATTTCTTTTTTCCTTTTAATAAAAGCTTTCAAGTATATTTTTAGCAATCTCTTCAGAATCCATTTTATTTTCCTTTAGCAGCTCATCTATATTGCCCTGCTTAATAAACCTGTCCGGAAGGGTTATTGACAGCGTATTAATATCCGGCGGCAGAATACTTTTAATTTTTAACGCTATTGAGCCGTCCTTTACAGCTTCATCTATAATCACTGCTTTTTTTGTTTTTCTAACAGAGTCCAATATTAAAGCTTCATCTAAAGGCTTTAAGAATCTTAAATTCAATATTTCGCAGTCTATTCTCTTATTTTTTAATATTTCCTTTACCTCAACAGCGGTTTTAACCATTTTACCGCTTGTGACTATGGTTAAATCGTTGCCTTCCTCTACGATAATTCCTTTTCCGATTTCAATATTTATATCACTGTTTTTAATATATGCTGCAGAAGCTCCTCTCGGGTACCTTATACTTATAGGACCATTGTACCTGTTAACGGCAAACTCTAACATATTTTCAAGCTCTCTGTAATCAGAAGGAGCTATAACCGCCATATTAGGTATCTGACATAAAAATGCTGAATCAAATATTCCTTGATGAGTTTCACCATCGTTACCCACAATACCCGCTCTATCCACCGCAAAAACAACATGAAGATTTTGCATTGCAACATCATGAATCACTTGATCGTATGCTCTTTGCAAAAATGATGAATATAAAGCAACCACCGGAGTTATTTCATTTACCGCAAAGCCTGCCGCCATTGTAACGGCATGCTGCTCTGCAATACCGATATCAAACAATCTTCTTGGGAATTCCTGTGAAAATTCCTTCAGACCGGTTCCGTCAGTCATTGCTGCCGTTATTGCAACCACATTTTCATTACTTCTCGCTATTTCACAAAGCTTATGTCCGAAAACATCGGAATAGGAAGATTTATTTTTATTATTTAAGCTTTCCCCGGTATTAATATTAAAGGCGCCGACACTATGAAAATCATCAGGTCTTTCCTCTGCAAATCTATAGCCCTTGCCTTTAACGGTTTTGACATGAATCAGCAGCGGTCCCTCAATATTTTTAGCCCTTCGGAGCGCTTCCAGCAAATCATTTATATTATGCCCGTCTATCGGACCCATATATGTAAATCCCAGCTCTTCAAAAAGCATGCCTCCGACTACCATTTTCTTTATTCCGTCTTTTGCTCTTTTTAAAAATCTTTTTAATCTCTTGCCGCAATAGGGCATCATATCCAAAAGCTTTTCTATATCCTTTTTTGTAGTCAGATATCCCGGCTCTGTTCTTATTTTACTCAAATATTTGGATATGCCGCCGACATTTGGGGATATAGACATTTCATTGTCGTTTAAAACAACAATAAGCTTTGTATTGCTTCTGCCTGCATCATTAAGTGCCTCCAGCGCCATACCTCCGGTCAGTGCTCCGTCCCCTATCACCGCAACAATCTCATATTTGTCTTTTTTTAAATCCCTTGCTCTTGCCATGCCTATCGCTGCGGAAATAGAAGTACTGCTGTGCCCGGTGTCAAATACATCATAAACACTTTCATCCCTTTTCGGAAAACCGCTTATTCCGTTTAGTTGCCTCAAGGTATCCATTTTTTCTTTTCTGCCTGTCAGAATTTTGTGAATGTAGCTTTGATGTCCAACATCCCAGATTATTTTATCAAAGGGGCAGTTTAAAGAGTAATGCAATGCAACGGTCAGCTCAACTACTCCCAGATTTGAAGCTATGTGACCGCCTGTTTTTGAAATAGTTTCTAATAGAAATTCTCTTATTTCACTGCATAGTATATTTATTTGTTCGATATTTAAATCCTTTAAATCGTATGGTGAATTTATCTTATCTAAATATTTCATTTTTTCCTCACGTTAATATAGCACTATATTAAAATAGTGCTTCTTTTTTTATTCATTTCATTATATAATGTTTAAATACATATGTCAAAATTAATATTATATTTTTTAAAAAGTACTGTACTTTTTATTATTTATGTTATATTATATCTTGTGTATTTAGTAATTGTGTTATAATATATATTGTAAGGGGTGTTTTTATTGACTGAGCAAACACATATTTATGTACTGTCAGATTCTATAGGAGAAACTGCGGAGCTTCTGGCAAAGGCAGCAAGCATACAATTTGATCAGCAGTTAATCGGAGAAATTCACAAATATTCTTTCGTAACGGATAAATCTCAGCTTGATGACATTATAGATAAGGCATCTGAGCATAAAAGTATGATAATTTACACTCTTGTAAAATCTGAAAGCCGTGAATATTTAGCCTCCAGATCTGCAAAAAGAAACATTCCTGCTATTGACGCCTTAGGTCCTATTATCAGAGTTCTGGCATATATGTCTAATTCTGAACCTAAGAGAGAGGTTGGATTAAACAGGAGATTGAATCAGGAATATTTTGAGAAGGTAGATTCTGTGGAATTTGCGGTCAAATATGATGACGGCAAGGACCCGAGAGGTATACTTAAGGCAGATATTGTGTTGTTGGGCGTATCAAGAACATCCAAGACACCTTTGAGCATGTATCTTGCATACAGAAACTACAAGGTTGCCAATATACCGTTGGTACCCGAGGTAGCACCGCCAAAGGAGCTTTTTGAGATTTCACCCAGAAAAATAATCGGCTTGACTAATGATCCTGAAAAGCTTAACAGTATACGCATCGAGAGATTGAGAGAAATGGGAATGAAATCAAGCTCAAGCTATGCAGATATGGACAGAATCCTGACTGAATTGGAATATGCCCATCGTCTTTTTACAAAGCTAAGGTGCCCTGTAATTAATGTATCATCTAAAGCAATTGAAGAAACAGCAAGTATAATTACTTCTATTATTACAAAAAATGATTAGTAACTATAATATTATTTAGGAGGAAGCAATGAACAAAAAATGGGTTTATTTATTTAAAGAAGGCAGCGCTTCACAAAAAAAATTATTAGGCGGTAAGGGTGCTAATTTATCGGAAATGATAAATATCGGATTGCCTGTACCTCCGGGACTTACCGTAACTACCGAAGCTTGTACTGAGTTTTATAAGCAGGGTGGCAAATTAACAGATGAAATAATACACCAGATAAAAGAAAATCTTAAACTTCTGGAAGAGCAAACAGGCAAAAAATTCGGGGATGAAAAGAATCCTTTATTAGTTTCTGTTCGTTCAGGTGCTGCTGTTTCTATGCCGGGAATGATGGATACCATACTTAATCTGGGACTTACTGACATATCAGTTGAGGGAATGGCGGTGAAAACAAATAACAGCCGTTTTGCTTATGACAGCTACAGAAGATTTATCCAAATGTTTGGTGACGTAGTATTATCTATACCAAAATACAAGTTTGATTACGCACTTGATGATATCAAGGAAAAAAATAATTATAAATTTGATACTGAGCTTACGGCAGATGATTTAAAGAGCTTGATTAATGAATTTAAGAAAATATACAAAGATGAAACACATTCTGATTTTCCTCAGGACCCTCAGACTCAGCTGTTGATGGCAGTGGAGGCAGTTTTTAAATCCTGGAATAACTCAAGAGCAATAACCTACAGAAATCTGTATGATATCTCTCATGATATCGGAACAGCTGTCAATGTTCAAGCGATGGTATTCGGTAATATGGGAGAAACCTCGGGAACAGGAGTTGCCTTTACCCGTAATCCTTCTACCGGTGAAAAAAAGGTGTTCGGAGAATTTTTGATGAACGCTCAGGGTGAGGATGTTGTTGCAGGTATTCGTACACCGTTGACTATTGATGTATTGAATGACATTATGCCTGAAATATATAAAGAATTTATGGAAATTGCACACACTCTTGAGCAACACTACAGAGATATGCAGGATATTGAGTTTACTATTGAGCAGGGCAAATTATATATGCTTCAAACCAGAAACGGCAAAAGAACTGCAGAGGCTGCATTGAGAGCTGCCGTAGAAATGGTTCGTGAAAATCTTATATCTAAGGAAGAGGCAGTTATGAGGGTTGAACCTAAATCCTTAGACCAACTGCTGCATCCAAGATTTGACCCTGATGAAATCAAAAAAGCACAGCCGATTGCACACGGTCTGCCTGCTTCACCGGGAGCTGCAACAGGTAAGATTTATTTTACTGCCGAAGATGCTGTTTTTGCTTCTGAAAGAGGAGAAGCAACTATTCTTGTAAGAAAAGAGACTTCTCCCGAAGATATCGAGGGAATGAATAAAGCGAAGGGAATATTGACCTCCAGAGGCGGTATGACCTCTCATGCTGCCGTTGTAGCAAGAGGTATGGGAAAATGCTGTGTTGCAGGCTGTGAAACTGTCTATGTAGACGAGGAACAAAAAATAATGTCAGTTGGCAATGTGCGTTTAACCGAGGGTGATTATATATCCCTTGACGGAAGCACAGGCAATGTATATCAAGGCAGCATAAAAACTGTTGAACCAAGTATCTCCGGAAGCTTCGGACAATTGATGGAATGGGCAGATGAATTCAGACGTCTCGGAATCAGAACTAACGCAGATACACCTAAGGATGCGGAAACAGCCGTTAAATTCGGTGCTGAAGGTATCGGATTATGCAGAACTGAGCATATGTTCTTTGAGGAAAGCAGAATATTCTCTGTGAGAAAAATGATAATATCCGACAGCGTTGTTCAAAGAGAAAAAGCTCTGGCTGAAATATTACCTATGCAAAAAAATGACTTTAAGGGCTTATTTAAAATAATGGGACCAAAACCTGTTACTATAAGACTTTTAGATCCTCCTCTCCATGAATTTATACCTCATGATGAAGAGGATATAATAAATCTAAGTAAGGATATGCATGTACCTGTTTCTAAATTAAAAGAAATTATAGCCGGATTGCAGGAATTTAACCCTATGCTCGGTCACAGAGGCTGCCGATTGGCAATTACCTACCCTGAAATTGCAAGAATGCAGACAAGAGCAATAATAGAAGCTGCAATCGAGTCATCTGTAGAAGAAAAAATCAGTATCGTACCTGAAATTATGGTGCCTTTGGTAGGTAAAAAAGAAGAGCTTGAAATTCTGAGAGATCTGATTGTTGCTACAGCAGAGCAGGTTAAAAAAGAGCTTAACTTTGATTTAAAATATGAAGTTGGAACAATGATTGAAATACCGAGAGCATGTGTAACATCTGATGAAATAGCTGAATATGCAGATTTTTATTCCTTCGGAACAAATGATTTAACTCAAATGACATTTGGCTATTCAAGAGATGATGCAGGTAAATTTATATCTGCATACAGAGAGGTCGGAATACTTGAAACCGATCCTTTCCAAAGCATCGATCAG
>DAIUCB010000009.1:0-22457 GCA_036846385.1 Bacillota bacterium
AAAAGACTGCTCATATTATTTTTAATTGTGAGCAATCTTTCGTCATTACATTGCTATATATACAAAATTAATTATTGAAACAAAGATCATTACAATTTTTCATCCTTTTTGTCTCTGATCATCAGCTTATTAACTGTTTCCTTTACATCGGCATTATTCTCCAATATATCATACATAGCTTCCACTATGGGCATTTCAATATCCAGCTTTTTAGCAAGATAATGAGCTGCATATGTGGTAGATATTCCCTCAACAACCATACCTATCTTCTTTATAGCCTCATCCTTAGTATAGCCTTGACCGATAAGATAACCTGCATTTCTGTTTCTGGAGTGGTTACTGGTACATGTTACAATTAAATCTCCTATACCGGACAATCCTGAAAATGTATGAATATCGGCACCTAAAGCTACGCCAAGTCTTGCTATTTCCACTATACCTCTGTTCATCAGGGCGGCCTTTGCATTGTCTCCAAAGCCTACACCATCAGATATTCCGGCACCCAATGCTATAATATTTTTCAACGCACCGCCAAGCTCTGCTCCGATAACATCGTCATTAGTATAAACTCTGAAATAAGAAGACATAAACAAATCCTGAATCAATGCACAAACATCCTTATCGTCACAGGCAACTGTAATAGCTGTGGGCATAGACATTCCGACCTCCTCAGCATGGGACGGTCCTGTCAATACTGCAAATGTACAGTTAAATGTTTCCTGTGCCACTATTTCCGAAACTCGGTTTAACGTACCTATTTCGATACCCTTTGACGCATTAATCACTATTTTATTTGTTTTATATTCATCCTTAATTTGCTTTAACACACTTCTGATTATTTGTGTCGGCGTAACAATCAAAATAATTTTCGCAGCTTTAACCGATTCATTTATATCCGAGGTAAAAACAATATCTGACGGTATTTTCACATTGGGCAAATATTTTTTATTAACTCTGTTTTTGCTTAAATCCTTACATTGCTCTTCGTCACGAAGCCATACGGTAACCTCATTTCCATTCTCGGAAAGTAATTTAGCCAATGCTGTTCCCCAGCTTCCGCCACCCAGAATCGTAATTTTAGTTTTCATAGCATACCTTCTAACTTTATAATTTATTTTCTTTTCCCTTTAATAATCTTTTTATATTTTCCTTATGTCTGTAGATCGACATTGAAGATACAAACAAGCAAAAAATAAACAAAGAAATATTAAACGGTCTTACAAATATTAATACCACTAAAGGAGCCAGTGCCATACCGATTATAGAACCAAGAGAAACCATTCTGGTAAAAAATGCAATGCTTAAGCCGATGATAAAGCAAACAAGTGAAACAAAGGGACTAATCATAAGCATTACTCCAATCGTTGCCGCAACTCCCTTACCTCCCTTGAAATTTAAGAATACAGGCCAGTTGTGTCCTATAATAACAAAAGCACCTGCTAAATATCCTCCCATTTCACCTGAAAGCAATTTACCTATTAATACAGCAGCAACTCCTTTTAATACGTCACCGGCAAAAGCCATCACACCAACCTTGGCACCGAAAGCACGTATTGCATTGGTTGCTCCCGAATTACCGCTGCCGTATTCTCTTACATCCTTTTTCATAATTATTTTACCCAATATAAAAGCAAAAGAAAGATTACCTAATAAATAAGAAATAATTGCAATTAAAATATAATTCATAAAAAATCTCCTTTTTACTGTTGATTTGTATATTACAATAGATCGGCAATGAATTATAATTATTTTTTATTATTATGTATCGAGATTGATTATTTTACCTCTGTTAAACTCATTGCCTTCTACTGATAATTCCTGTTTATTCGTTTCTGTTTCTGAATTCCATTACAATAGGTGTTCCCTTATATTCAAAAGCCTCTCTCAATTTGTTTTCCAGATATCTCTGATAGGAAAAATGCACTATGGAGCTATCGTTGACGAAAATTATGAATTTTGGCGGATTAACCGCTACCTGTGTACCATAAAATATTTTTAATCTTTTACCCTTTACAATTCTTGGCTGATTCATCAAAACAGCTTCTGTCAATAAATCATTTAATACACCGGTTGAAATACGTAAATTTCTAAACGAAAACACCTCATTGACAGCATCCAATATTTTATTTACCCTTTGTCCTGTTAATGCCGAGGTTGTCAATATAGTTGCATATGGCATATAAGCAAATTGTGTTCTGATATCGTCATTGAATTTTTTAAATGTACTGTCATCCTTTTCAATCAAGTCCCATTTATTTATTACAATTATCATCCCTTTATTATTTTCATGAGCATATCCTGCAATTCTTATATCCTGATCGGTAATACCCTTGTCTGCATCGATAACAAGTATACATATATCTGCTCTTTCTACTGCCGTAAATGCTCTCAATACACTGTACTTTTCTACACTTTCGCTGATTTTACTCTTTTTTCTGATACCGGCAGTATCAATAATAATATATTTTTGACCGTTGCTTTCAAATTCCGTATCAATTGCATCACGGGTCGTACCGGGTATATCGCTGACTATTACTCTTTGCTCTCCTATGATTCGGTTGATAATAGATGATTTTCCTGCATTTGGCTTACCTATCACGGCAATTTTTATTACATCCTCATCCTCATCTGTATCGAGGTCCTCATTGAATTTAGATATGACTATATCCAGCAAATCACCAATTCCAAGTGCCTCCGAAGATGATACCGCTATAGGCTCTCCCAATCCGAGGTTATAAAATTCAAAAATATTATTGTTATTTACAAACTTATCCATTTTGTTCACGACAAGTATTATTTCCTTTTTTGCCTTTCTGAGCATTTGTGCTACCTCTGCATCTGCTGCGGTAACTCCCTCCTTGCCGTCAACCATAAAAAGCACCACATCAGCCATATCTATGGCTATTTCTGCCTGCAATCTCATCTGAGCAAATATTGTATCATTAGTATTCGGCTCGATTCCGCCTGTATCAATAATGGTAAAATGCTTATCCAGCCATTCTCCCTCTGCATATATTCTGTCTCTTGTTACTCCCGGCGTATCCTCGGTAATAGAAATTCTTTTACCGGCAATTCTATTAAAAAGCGTAGATTTCCCTACATTTGGTCTGCCTACTATCGCTACAACTGGTCTGGCCATTCTTTTTCCTCCGTATATTTATTGAAAAATTAATTTTAATAATTCCTTACCGTCTACATCACATACAGTCACATCTGTATTTAAAGCTGCTTTTAAATCATCTATTGTCATATCATCCAGCATAACATTATTATCATTCATCATGTTTGAAGGAATAACTATATTTTTATATTCCCTGCCTTTTAGCTGATTTATTATATCCTTACCTGTTATTAACCCTGATACTGTTATTCTTTCACCAAAAAAATTGTTTATTATTTTTTCTACATTTATTTTTACAGACACCTTATTCATTATTGCTTCAGCCAATTCAGATATTAATCCATAAGCAGCAACACCGGTAACAAATGTAAATTCTTTTTTAATAGGAACAGCTTTCCTTATTTTATTCAAGCTGCTTTCTACTTCCCATTTTAAAAGTCTGCACATGCCGATACCATTCTCAAGCTGGTCAAAATCCTCGTAGCTTTCATAGTCAGGAAAATCCGTTTCGCTTAGGATATAAAATTCATCTGCTATAAAAACAAATCTGGTTTTCATTTTTTTATAAAACTCTTTTTGAAGCTTACTTACCTGCTCCACTACCTCTTGTGCACTATCCTTATCATACGGTCTTAAATCAGCCAGCCTTTCCCTGTGTCTTGTCAAGCCTACAGGCACAACCGCAACACTTCGAAGATTAGGGTGTATACCGGATAAATCTCTTATTGTTTTCTCAAGATTATTTCCGTCATTAACATCCCTGACAAGAACTATCTGACAATCAACTGTAATTCCAGCATCGGTGAGTTTTTTTAAGTATTTTAAAATATCGACTTCCTTATTGTTTCCCATCATATATTTTCTTAAATTATTGTCAGTTGTATGAACCGACACCTTTATCGGACTTATCCTGTAGCTGATTATTCTGTTTATTTCATCCTCAGAAAGATTGGTAAGCGTAATGAAATTGCCGTAAAGAAATGAAAGTCTTGTATCATCATCCTTTAAATACAAGGATTTTCTCATGCCCTTCGGCATTTGGTCAATAAAACAAAATATACAGTTATTTGAACATACCTTGATATTATCCATAAGAGGATTTTCAAAAACAATACCTATATCCTCATCATATTCCTTTTCAATTTCATATTCAAGCAGCTCCCCATTTTTTTTAATAACCTTCAGCAAAATCAAATCATCTGAAATTTGAAATTTATAATCTATATAATCCTTTATTTCACAGTCATTGACAGCAAGCAGCACATCTCCCTTTTCAAGCTCCAGCTCCTCAGCTATACTGTTTTTAAGTACCTTTACAATTTTGTTTTCCATTTTATTGTTCCGTTCTGTTATAGTTAAAAATATATTATCTCACATTATAACATAACCTTCGATTCTCCTGCAATGTTATTATTATATTTTTCATAATAAATAATAATAAATAAATTGAATTAATATAAATATTGTGATATTATACCATTACAAATATTTGTTGGGAGGATTTTATGAAGTTTAGTGATTATAAGTATGTAAGACCGGATTTAAACAGCATAAGAGAACAGTTTTCTATGTTAATTGCTTCATTCAACAATTCTGATAATGTTGATGAACAATATTGTATTGTTGAAAAGATTAATGAGCTATCAAGAGACATAGGAACTATGACAGCCTTAGTAAGAGCAAGAAATTCAATAAATACCGCTGATGAATTCTACGATGGGGAAAATGAATTTATAGATAATATGATGCCGGAATTTCAAAGCCTTAAGGTGGATTTTTACAAAGCATTATTAAACTCAAGATTTAAGGCTGAGCTAAAAGAAAAAATTTCTCCTCAGCTGTATAATTTAGCTGAGATGGAGATTAAAACCTTCTCCGACGAGGTTATTCCCGACCTGCAGGAGGAAAACAGACTTGTAAGTGAATATTCCAAGCTTATATCCTCGGCTAAAATAAGCTTTGACGGAAAAATACTTAACCTATCTCAATTACAGCCTTATATGGAATCAAAGGACAGAGCGGTACGTAAGGAAGCATACGAAAAATGGACCGGTTTTTTTGTTGAAAATGAAGATAAAATCGACCAAATCTACGATAAGCTTGTTAAGGTCAGAAATAAAATTGCAGTAAAGCTTGGATACAAAAACTTTGTCGAGCTTGGTTATTTAAGAATGAATCGTTCAGATTACAACTCAAAGGATGTCAAAAATTTCAGAGATCAGGTTTTAAAATACATAGTACCTCTTTCCAATGAGCTGAGAGAACGCCAAAAAAATCGTATCATCGTTGAAAGCTTAAAATATTATGACATACCATTTATATTCAACTCCGGCAATCCTACTCCAAAGGGCAACAAGGACTGGATGATGGAAAGAACCAAAAAAATGTACAATGAATTATCTCCCGAGACAGGAGAATTTATTAATTTTATGATAGAACGTGATTTATTTGATTTGGAAACAAAGCCAAATAAACAATCAGGAGCTTATTGCACCTTCTTCCCAAACTACAAATGTCCGTTTATATTTGCCAATTTTAACGGTACAGAGGGAGATGTCAACATATTTACTCACGAAGCCGGTCATGCGTTCCAATGCTACCAAAGCAAGGGTATTTCATCTCCGGAATTATTGTTTCCTACTGCCGAGGCCTGTGAAATACATTCAATGAGTATGGAATTTATAACCTGGCCGTGGATGGAGCTTTACTTTGAGAAGGATATAGAAAAATTTAAATTTTCACACTTATCAGATTCCTTATTGTTCATACCTTACGGAGTAACTGTAGACGAATTTCAGCATGTAATGTATGAAAATCCGGACATGACTCCTGATGAAAGAAAGACGGCATGGAGAAATATTGAAAAGAAATATACACCATATAAAAATTATGACGAAAATGAATTTTTAGATAAGGGTACAATGTGGTTCAAGCAAGGACATATATTCTTCGGTCCCTTCTACTATGTTGATTATACCTTAGCTCAAATTTGCGCTTATCAGTATTGGGTTAAATTTAATGAGGACAGGAATAAGGCTTGGGAGGATTATTTAAAGCTTTGCAAGGCAGGAGGAAGCCAGCCATTTTTGGAGCTTTTAAAAACAGGCGGCTTAAAAAGTCCATTTGAAGAAGAAACTATAAAATCAGTTGTTGCAAGCGTTAAAGACTATTTAGACTCAATTGACGATTCAAAACTGTAATATTAAAGCTTCATTAAATTCTTTAATAAAGCAGGGACTTATATTTTAATTTAAAGATATAAATAAAAAGAGGGCAATCATTTGAAAAAATCTGCCTTCTTCTTTTTTTGTAAGCCGTATTTATCTATATCCTCTCTGCTCTCTCATTATCATCCAATTTATTTGATGATTTATATTTTGCTCTCAAGGCAGAAAAAATCCTTTTACCATTCACATCCGTTATCCCGTTTCTTTCTAAATTAATATCTACCAGATCGCTTATTTTGCTATTTTTGTTTTGCAGGACGACACTCACATTCCATGGTGTCTCCAAAATCAACCTTCTGTCGTATTCAAATTTTTCGCTGCTTTTATACTTCGTATCCTCAAGCTTTAATTCTTCGATATCATTTATAAGCAAGGGTACATCCTTCTCATTAAGAACAATTTGCACCAGCCTTTTTTGTTTTTCCACTCCGTTTATTTCTTTCATATAAATTTATATTCTCCTTTAATACCTTACATTATAATTTTATATTTATATTACCACATATAATATTAAATAACCATACCTATTCCTTTAAAATTATATAATTCAATCGTTTTAGACATTGGGACAGCTGAGTGATTGACGTGCATCCGACAATAGCTCTCATTCCGGCTAAGACCGCGGCTATAAAATAAATAACAGACAATGAAAATATTAAAGTACTTATCTCTGTCATACCGTTTCTTATATAATAGCTCATCAACCCGATATATAATGAAATAACAGCATATATGCTTTTAGGAGAAACCGGATTGAGTCTATAGGGCATTTTGAGATTAATGTACTCTACAGTTAAAAATCTGATTAAGGCTATCAGTAAAAACAAAGCTATACTGCAAATAAAAATATTTTTGATATCTGATAAATTATCGGTTTCAAGGATAAATTCTCTAAAATACAAATCATATTTGAATTTGTTATACCTTTTTATTAATTTAGCTACGGTTGACTTTAAAGAATTGTATAATTTGACTGCAGCATATATTATCAAAATCATAAGAAGCAATATAAAAAATTTCGTCAACAACTTTTTAACATTGCCGTAGCTTACTGCTGCTGATGTAATAATACCCCCGGAGGTTAAATAAGATATAAATGTATTTTCATCAACGGCAATATTGTTTTTATCCTTTAAAACAATATAGAGTCTCTGATTTTTAACTGTTTCCCTTTGTAAGATCGTCAAATCATTGTAATAAATTTCGTCGCAGTCTGATATTATTGCATTGATTGTATATTCACCAAAGGCAGTTATATGCTTTTCACCGAGTGGGTAATAGCTATAATTTTTCTTTGCAAACCGATCTCCCACTAATACTTCCTTGCTGTTCAAGCCAATATTGAGCTTATCCTTAATTCTGCCTGATATCAGTATATTGATATTTCCTGTATAAACCTTTGCATTTCCTTCCGCCGAAAACAAATCATACACATTAGCATAATCATAAACACCTGTTTTATCAATCAAATCACTGATTATTTTAGGCGAATAATATTCACTCATGCATATCTCCATAATATTGTCGGGATAATTTTTATGCACATATAATATCATAAATCCTGTCAAAATAATTAAGGCAAAAACACTGTATATTACTTTTTTCATCAGAACGCACTCCTATTTTACAACTCTTACCCTCATATTGTCTTCTAATATAGATGAAGCATAATTTACAATAACGGAAAATCCGTCAATGGATCTGCTTTGATTGTCGCTTGGCTCAATAGCCACAGCAGTATCCCCTACAGCTAAAATTTTATATTTATTGGATTTAATAAATTGCGTTTTACCTAAAATAGAATCCTCCGTTTCAACTAAAAACAAGTAACAATAATTATCCTCTTTTAAGCTCCCTATAGGTATAATCGCTGTCTTATCTACAACGGTAGTATATTTTTCTTCGGCTTGCACCAAAAATTCAAGATTATCAGATACATTTATCTTTTCATTCAATTCATCTCTCAACGGAAAAACAATTTCGGTATGATCCGAGAACTCCTTTAGCGATTCAACATCAACTGAATTCCTCTTTTTTTCGTCATTCTTCCAAAAATAAACTGCACCTTTATCTGAAAAAACATTGTCGTATGTATCTCTGTCCATAGCAGCCTCAATGTACATATCCCGGTTACTGTTGTAGAGTGAATATTTTATAACAATGTCACCGGGATTTAGAATCTTTTTATCAGTGATATAATCTACATATATCTTGTCTGATAAGCTGTATATCCCTTTTTCATCCGTCAATAATTTATATTCTTCATCTGTGTTTCCCTTCACCTCATACTGAAGCTCAAACTGGAGAGCTTTTATCTCATCATTTAGCTTACTGATATTCATATCGTATATTTCAGTTTCACTGTGTAAGGTATTTAAACGGTTCTCATATTCTGTTTTACAGTTATCAAGATAAAGCTTTTTATCATCCAGCTCCCTTTGAGTTATTGCTTCATTTTCATAAAGAAGCAGTGATTTCTTATACTCCTCCTCTGCTCTGTAATATATATCCTCAGCACCTTTGACAGAAAGCTTTATATCATCTAGTTGCTTTTTAAGATTAAGCTTTTCTATTTCTGATGCTTTTATTCTGTTTTTCAAATCAGCTACTTTTACATTAACGGTTATATTTTGTTTACTCATATCAAAGGTTATTAATCCGATACCCGGCTCCATAATTTGTCCGACTTTTGCGTTAATATCAGAAATATACATTTTTTCATCAGCCTTTACCTCAATAATTTTCCTAGGCTTAACCTTTCCGGAAAAGTAATGTTTTTTTACCAGCATACAGTTTTCTGCCGCTTTAGTAACTGATATCTCAGGCATTATATAGGTTCTGACCGATAAAAATAAAAAACCAATCAATATTACTATACATATAAATGCAAAAAAGATTTTAAGTGCTTTGTTTAACATTACTCCCACCATTTATTTTCCACCCTCTTTGTTATTTAATGTCAATAAATTAACATTATCCCTTATCTTCATAAAAACATAAATAACAGGAAACATAAATAATACACTTCCCGCATAAAAAATTTCCCTATAATTTGAATACAGTGTATTTAAATATATGGAAACAGGAATTTTGGACATTGTATTTATAAAAATCAAAGCCTGCTCAATTAAATTCCAATTTTCAATAAAATTCAGAAGGCATAACGCAATAATAGCATTTTTTGAATATGGGATAACTATTTTGATTAATATCTCAAAATCAGTCGCCCCGTCAATTTTTGCCATTTCAAAATAATTTTCGGGAATAGACTCGAAAAACTGCTTTAGAAAAAACACTCCTATGGTACTGAAAACTCCCGGCAAAATTATTGCAAAATGCGTATCAAATATTTTCAGGCTAAAAAATCTTTCTATCCCGTTGTATAAAAATACATTCGGAATCAAGGTTATCTGCAATGGTAACAGCATTAGAAAAACATAAAGCAAAAAAAGTATTTCTGAAGCCTTGGATTTGCTTAAAGAAAAATAATATGCCGCACCGACGGATATTATCAGCTGTCCTATAATTATGCTTGCGGTTATTATAATTGAATTTAAATAAAGCCTAAAAAATTCACTTCTGCCCACACACAATTCATAATATTGACGGATATTAAAAATTTCGGGAACTAGTGCTATTTCATCATTTATTAATTGATATTTATCCATAAATGAATGAGCTATGGTATATACAATCGGTGACAAAAATATTACAATAATCAATGCTGATAAAACTTTTATTAATATACCTTTCATATATTGCCTCATCTTAATAATTTTTTCTTGTGCTGTTTTCCGGTAACCAAAACAACAATCAACAGAGCTAATATAAATATAAGCAATAAATCCGCAGCTGTCATAAGAGTCCTGAGATCAAGCTCCTTGAGCTTTATATGAAGAAAATTTTGCATCATAAACATTCTGTAATCGGGAAACTCTCCAAATATTGCATAGGTCATCTTGAAAATCTTAAGTGAATTATATATACTTATGATTACAGACAATATCATTGCTTCGACATGAAGGGGAATTATTATGGTAAACAATGTTCTGAAAGTGCCGGCGCCGTCTAAATATGCAGCCTCTTCAACAGTCTTGTCTCTGTTTTTAAAGGAAATAAGAAATATAATATATGTATAGCCTATCGTACTCCAAAGGAAAATAAGTCCGACTACATATAACCCATTTATATTTTTTAAGAGCTCCAGTTTGCTTATCTCTCTGAAAAATCCTGCTACCGAAACTGCAGGCATTGTAATTGGTAATATAACAGAAGCCTTAACCCAAAAGCTGAGTTTAAGATACTCTGTCATAAAAGCAAGAACAAATCCCAAAATTACAACTAAGGTAACAAATATTGCCATAAATATGAAAGTATTTTTAAAGGAAATAATAAATCCGGTATTATTAAAAATATTTGAGAAAGTAATCAGTCCTGAATTAAATATATATTTCTGCGCAATCATAAAAGGAACAACAAACAGCGTTATCACTCCCAAAAGACTGAGCAATATATATTTTATCAATTTTATATCCTTCATTGTATCATTTTCCTCCTGTTACAGATATCTTCACCTTCATTGATTATATAATATGATTTTAATTATATTGCACATTGAAGTTAGTCAGGAATTCATCTGCATTTTTATTAAATTCAGCTTCGTCATAGCTTGGATTGTCTATTAGCTTATAAACCTCTCTGATTAAAAACTCTCTAACAGCATTATTATATTCTCGGGGCACATTAAAAAGTTTATTGGTATCTGTATTTTTAAATATTTCATATGATTTTTGAACAGCTTTAATCATATTATTCACATTGATTTCATCCAGCTCCTGATCAAATTTTTTTGCTTCTTTAAAATCAAATTTATAGTTCCAGTCTTTGTCATAACCGATTTGTTCTTTTATTTCAGGAGTATCGATTATGGTGCTGTATACTAAAGTATTTTTGTATATTTTAGTCTGAAACTTATCACTGATAAGGAAATCGGCAATTTTATATGAATTATCTTTTTTAGTATTTTTGT
Organism: Bacillota bacterium; assembly: GCA_036846385.1. Lineage (GTDB taxonomy): Bacteria > Bacillota > Clostridia > Tissierellales > Sedimentibacteraceae > Sedimentibacter. The sequence continues at coordinate 11,378 of DAIUCB010000009.1, forward strand.
TTATAAAAACACATGGCACCCTATCCATGCCCTCCTCCTCTATTTCATTTCTTAGGACTATTGAATAATCCTCAAATGGAAGTTCATATTTACCTGTAAATGACATAAACTTCAACGGATAAAACTCTCCTCTTTGAGCTAATGGACGTCCTGAAGCTTCATCAAATATAATTTGATTATAATCACCGGTAGAGTATATTTGCTCTTCTCTTTTTTCAAAATCCATATCAACGATATAATGTTCTTGTAAGTCCTTAGATATTTCCTTTATGGTTTTCATTGCTAAATCTCTGTCTATATCATATTTATCATCGTTTTTTATCATCGCTAAATTATTTTTATTTATATAATAATTAAATAGCTGCATATCTTCTATACGGTCATATCTGATTTGTGCACCGTTTTCCTTCATTGTTTGCTTTATTTCATAATATTGTTCCATGGTAATATATTTATCACATTCAATGCCATATGACTTAATTACTTGCTTATCCAAAATTATCGTGTTCATATAGCTGCCAATCGGAATACAGTATTTACCTTTATAATTTTCAAATATGTTTTTATAATTATTTAACTTTGTATAGTCTCCGGCATATTTAGAAATTTGTATCATATTACTGTATATGTCACCGATTACAATGTCTGCATTTCCATCAACTACTGCAATATTTCTTTTTAAAATATAATCTTCAGCCTTTAGTTCCTCTTCTGAGTATTTATTAAATTCTACCTTAATGTTATTATCCTTAGCATAATTTTTAATCTCGCTTTCGATTAACTGCTTCAAATGTGTATCCCCATAAAAATATGAATATTCGTACATCCATATTCTTACTATATCATCAGGTTCTGCCTTATGGCAGGACACTAATATCATCATAGCTGCTATCATAAATAGAATTAAATACTTTTTCATATTTCCTCCAAATATCCCTATGATATTTCTTGTTTTCATTCTAATTTTCTGTCTACAGTACATTTGTCATCATTTTATACCGATTCGAATTAGTATTGTTGCTCTAACACGCAATTCTTAAATTTATATCAATAATTATGTTTACCATCTTGTCTTTGTTTTAGGATTAATTATTTCTTATATTCAAGTTAGTAATAAAATCATCGGTCATTTTATCATAATTCTCTAATATTTTTTCATCTTTAATTGCAGCCGTTGCCATGTTAATTACAAACTCATTCAACTCAAAATAATATATGCTATCAGAAAAAAAGTACGACATATCACTTTTCCTGATTATTTCATATCCTTTAGTTAAACCTTCATACAACCTTTCTTCTTCCTCTGATGGATATATCTTAGGCGAATCTTTTTTTTTCTGTTCACCCTTAATATTTTTCAAACCTACATAATTCCAGTTTTCATCAAATCCAATTGACTCTCGTACTTTGTCAGAGTTTTTAATTACACCGACATAATTTGAATTATATAGAAGTAATTGAAGCTCATCACTAAGTAATTTATCTGCTATATTATACACATTTTTACTTTTGCTGTTTTTAGATATAAACAAGCAAGGAATAATGTATTTACCGGATATATATTTAAAATAATTATTATCCCATAAAACGGTAGTATAGTTTTCAATTGAAGAACATCTACTACCTAGATCATTATAGCTTAATGCAGAATACTCATACCGCATACAGGAAAACTCATATCCTGATTTTTGATCAATAATTTTATATTCGCCATCTTTAGGATTTTTGATAAAATAGTCATAATCATAGTTAGTTTTAATATCATCCACAATACTACATACAGCAGCCAATACTGCTTTTTTGTCCATAGATAGTCCTTTATCGCTTTTTAAAATTTTTAAATCATTTTTTCTGTAATAGTATTCTACCAGTTCATCAAATTCTGCATCATTCAGTTTAAACTCTGCTCCTGCTTCTTTCATCCTTTGTTTTATTTCACAATACTCATCAAATGTAATTACTTGCTTAGGCTGTATATTATATTGCATCAATGCATCATTATTTACAAAATTAACTCTCATATCCATACACAATGGAATGCAATATTGATTTTTAAAATTATCGAATATATTTTCATAGCTTTTTATTCTGTTATAGCTACTTGCTTTACCCTTCAAATTGTATAAATTGCCGGATGTGTCAATTGTCATATCCAAGTCGCCCTGTTCAATAGCCAAGATTCTTTTTAAGACATAGTCATCATAGCTTAAATCAGAATACAAAAATTGCCTGATATCGATCTCTATACCATTCGATTTTGCATAAGCTACTATCCTGTTGATTCCGGCCTCAACAATATTGTTATATATTGTATTTCCTTCTTCCTTATACCACCAAATTTTCACAACATCTTTTTCATCGTTCATTTGTACAGAGCATGATGTCAGAACAGCTATAACCACTATAGTAAAAAATAAATATATTTTTCTCATAGTTTCCTCGCATTTTTTTAATATATCTAATATAGCAGATAAATTTTTTGTCGTAAATAGGGGACGTATCGTCTAATATAATTTATAATCAATATTTTCTATTTTGAATTTAAGCATATATTCATTCTTTGATAATTCTTCTTTAATATCATTAATAATTTTAGGTATTTCTTTATCCATATATGTTTTTCTTATAAAGCTATATGGATGAGCTTCAAAGGATTTATAAACCAATTCGTCCTTACTTGTCAAAAAAATGATTAGTGCCTTAGAGGATAGATTTTTTATTATTTTTCCTGCTACAATACCATCCATATCCGGCATTTCGATATCTAAAAATATTACGTCATATTTATTTGTTTTATGGGAATTAATCAATGATATAGGATTATCAAATGCCGTAATTTCAACATTTAATCCTGTTTTAGCAAATTCTGTTTTTAGAATATACGAAATATGTATTAGGATAGGATTATAATCGTCACATACAGCTATATTATATTTTAACATTTTTCCCCCAGAAAATATTATTTGATTACAGTATACAATAATCTTCAATATTTTACCATTACTTTTTTAAAAAGACAATTTTCTAATAAAATATACTTGAGACAAAATAAATATTTAATTTTCTTTTTAAAGAAGAAATTTTTTGCACAATTAAAAAAAGCCTTCAATAAGGCTCTTTTTCCACTCTGTATAAGTGAGCGCCGCAAAATAAATCTGAGGCGTTTGATTGAAATTATTTATTATTCCTGAACCGGAGCTTCAACCGGACATACGCTGGCACATGCACCGCAATCTATACAAGCAGCAGCATCTATTTCGTATTTATCATCACCGGCACTGATTGCTCCTACAGGGCACTCTGGTTCACATGCTCCACAACTTATACATGCATCAGTAATTTTATATGACATTCAATTTCACCTCCCCTTTATTTTACAGTAATCATTTTAACACTTATTTGTGTTATTTGAAAGTCTTTTTTTTAAATATATCAAATATTTTTTATAATTATTATTATAAATATCAATCCTCTAATTCCTTAAGCACTTCCATGTCTATTTCTTCTTGTTTTATTTTTACTACGCCCTCTGCGATTACCTTAATCTCAGAGCCGTTATAGTCTTCTATTTCTCCGATTCCATCCTCTTTATAAACCTTTACCTTAGCTGTTTTAAACAGAGGATTTATATCGACTACTATTCCTGTTTTGTTTGTGCCTGTTATTGCCACCTTATCTCCGACGTCAGGCAGCTCCTTTATGTTTTCTTCGTATACATGGTGCTCATAGTTTAAGCAGCACATCAGTCGGGAACATATACCCGATATCTTTGCAGGGTTTAAAGAAAGCTTTTGTTCCTTTGCCATTTTGATTGAAACAGGATAAAATTCTCCGAGAAAGGATGAACAGCACATTGGCCTGCCGCAGGGTCCCAAGCCCCCTATCATTTTAGCTTCATCTCTGACCCCGATTTGTCTGAGCTCTATACGGGTTCTGAATATTGCTGCCAAATCCTTTACCAGCTCTCTGAAATCTATTCTGCCGTCTGCGGTGAAATAAAATATAACCTTGTTGTTGTCGAAGGTATATTCTATATCTACAAGCTTCATATCCAATTCATGCTCGCTGATTTTCTTTAAGCATATTTCGAAGGCCTGCTGTTCTTTTTCCTTATTTTCCTGATTGCACTTTATATCCTCAGCTGTTGCAAGTCTCAATACCTTTTTAAGAGGCTGAACTATATCCTCTTCCTTAACCATTTTAGGACCTACCACTATTTGACCGTATTCAATGCCGCGTACAGTCTCAACTATTACACAATCCCCTTCTTTTATCCACTTTTTATCAGGATCGAAATAGTATATCTTACCGGCTTTTTTAAATCTTACGCCTACTACCTTTATCATATTTTAAAGACCTCCTGAATCTTAAAAACCATCTTATCTATAGCCAGCTTATAATTTACATTATTTTTAATATTATCGCTTGAAAACTGCAGATACTGTATTAATTCATGGGCATCAACATCCTTCATGATTCTGCCGTGTCTTTCTGCAAGCTCTGCCATATCCTTGTTAATCATCAGATTAAAAATATTATTTTTTGCAAACACTATATCTCTAATCCAAATCATCATAATTTCTATAATTATATCTATATTATCTTTTTGTTCTTCAAAGTAATTTTCAAATTCAAAAATTGCTTCCGAATCAGAATTAATGATCCCGTCAAATATTTTTATTATTTCTGTTCGTTTTTGCAATATATCATCTTTTCCGTTTACTATATTGACTGCCTTATTTAATATTCCCTTAGAGTAATATGCTGCTAAAGTCGACTTTATTTCATCTGTATTATATTTATCGGCTAATATTTTCTTTATCTCATCTATTTTAATATTTTTAAATTTAATAACTTGACTTCTGGAAATAATAGTCGGAAGCAAAAGATTAATATTGCTTGTCAGAAGTATTATCACCGAATCCTTCGGAGGCTCTTCCAAAGTTTTTAAAAACGCATTGGCAGCTTGTGCTGTCATATCGTGACAATTGTTTATTATATAAATCTTTCTGTGTGATTCATAGGGTTTTTTATAGATTGACTCTATCAAATTGTCTATATCTTCTTTTTTTATCGCTTTTTCTTCATTATCAATAATGTGTAAATCGGGATGATTCATAGTATTTAGCTTTTGACAGCTGCTGCATTCATTGCATGGTTCATCCGAAAAATTCCTGCATAGCAAGGATTGGGCAAATACTAATGAAAGTTCGTATTTGCCCATATTTTTTGGTCCCTCAAATATATAACAATGTGATACATTGTCATTATTAATAGTATTTATCAATGATTTTTTTACTTCATCCTGACCTGCTATATCACTAAAAAACATCAGAGCCTCCATTTAAATAATCATTTAATAATTTAATTAATGATTATTTAAATTTTTTCAAATCTATCAACTGCAGTTACAAAAACTACAGCTCCCCCTACTGTTACTTCTATCGTATGAGGTAAATATCCCCCTACAGTACTGAATGAACTTGGAGGAATAGCAGCTGTAACCTTTTTTTTAGTTCTGCAGATATTTCTTATAATTTCTATTTCTTCTTCAACCCTGTCGTCTTCAACACCTGATAATATAGTCGTATTTCCTGAACTCAAGAAGCCGCCTGTAGATGAAAGCTTGGTACAGGAAAAACCATTTTCTCTAAGGGATGATATCAATTTATTTGCATCATCGTTTTGAACTATTGCAGTTACCATTTTCATTTTATTTTCCCTCCTATTGTGAATTTTATAATTTTAATTTTTCTATTATAATTCTTACTTCCTTGAATATTTCTTCGATATTTCGTTCAGCATTTATAGTTATAATATTAGGATAGTACTCTATTATTTTTTTATAGCCTTCATAAACCGAGCGGTGAAATGAAATACTTTCATTTTCAAGTCTGTCCCCTCCGTCTATTTTAAGCTTTCTTTTAAGGGCACATTCAGGGTCAATATCAAAGAATAGAACGACATCCGGCTCTAATCCTGATGTAGCAAAATCATTTATCTTTTTAATCTCATCAATTCCTAAGTTTCTGCCTATGCCTTGATACACAAGACTCGAATATACATATCTCTCGCTGATTACAATTTTACCGTCCTCAAGCCACGGAGTTATTTTTTGAGAAACAAGCTGTGCTCTAGCCGCAGCATAGAGCAAAGCTTCTGTTCTGTAACTCATTTCTGTATTATTCTTGTCCAATATAAGCTTTCTTATTTTTTCACTTATGGGTGTTCCTCCCGGCTCTCTGGTAAATTCAATCTTATGACCCTTTAATCGAAAATATTCACCGATTTTTTTAGCCATAGTGCTTTTTCCTGAACCATCAGGTCCCTCAATTACAATAAACAAGCCCTTCATATTATATTACAACTCTCACCTTGTTATATTTGTCTACACCATTTACATTTATTCCGTTTTCCAGCATTGTTTTTACATAATCTATAGTTTTCTCAACTATTATTTCTCCGGGACATACCAATGGAATACCTGGAGGATACGGAATAATAAATTCAGCGGCTGTTTTACCTATTGCTTCATCCATATCAACAAGCATATTTTTGGAATAAAATGCTTTTCTCATTTTCATCGCATGTTCAAGATTTGGGAATGGTTCAATTTGAACAAATTCTCTTTTATCCTTGCTTTGACTTTCTTCTATATATATTTCCTTTACTGCATCAAAAAGCCTTTCGATATCCTCAGGTTCATCGGTAGCTGTAACGTAACCGACCGTATACATTAAATCTGCCATTTCCATTTGAATTTTGTACTTAAACCTAAGTATTTCCTGAAGCTCTGTTCCTGTTATTCCAAGCTCGCTCATGCTTATTACTGCTCTTGTAGCATCAAAATCATAGCAGCCTTCACTTATCAGAAAATCATCCTCGAGCACATTAATACCCATATCTCTAAGCTCTTTTGTTCTTTTCTTAAATACTTCGATGTTTCTTTCTAATCTTGCTTTTCCATACTCATTCATCCAGTTAACGGCATTTTCTATAGACGCCATCAAAATATATGAGGGAGATGTCGTTTGAAGCATTCTGAGCATAGTTTCTATATTGTTTATATCCACTCTGTCAGAACAAACATGTAATATAGAGCCTTGTGTCATACAAGGCAGCGTTTTATGTGTACTTTGTGTTACTATATCAGCTCCTGAGCTTTCCGCTGACGGCGGCAACAGCTCATTGCAGAAATGCAGATGAGAACCGTGAGCCTCATCAATCATAAGTATTTTATCGTATTTGTGTACTATTTCAGCTGCCTTTTTCACATCAAAGCATACACCGTAAAATGTCGGATAAGTTAATACAACCATTTTTATTTCAGGCGCGTTAATTAGCATTTGTTCCAGTTTTTCTAAGCTGATACTAAAATTTAAACCATATTTTTTGTTAAATTCCGGATATAAATAGTCAAGTTTTAAATCCCCTAATATACAAGCATTGTATACAGATTTATGACAATCTCTTTGTACCAGTATTTTATCTCCGGGGTTTGTACATGCCGTTATCGCAGAAATAATTCCACATGACGTTCCATTTACTACCATATAGGACTTTTTAGCACCGTATGATGCTGCAATATATTTCATCGCATCCTTTAAAAAGCCTGTAGGATAATGTAAATTATCAGTCCCTATTGTTTCAGTAATGTCATAAAAATTTAAATGATTACCAATTTCCTCTAAAATCCCACTTTTCCCTTTGTGTCCAGGCATGTGAAAATTTGTATCTACTTCACTTCGATACTTTTGAATTCCTGAAATAATATTCAATTTATCCATCGTATATCTCCCGTTAAAATATTTATCAACTGTTTTTTCTTTGTTAAAAATATGTTGGGATTAGTATTCATCTCCTTTAAATTTATATTCATAACCTGCTGATATTTAATCAGCGGTATATGTTTGAGTAATTAATTTGCTTTTTATCTTGCTTGTTTTTTTTTCTTATTTTTGAAATACTTTTTGTGGTATGAAGTATTTCTACCGTTAATACAATCATAATAGAAATAACCATCGATACAATTGAAATGAGAACAATTATCTCTATCCACATATTCATCACCTTCGGTAAAGTTATAGTATTTATATTATATAACAGCATTACTTCATTGTCCAATATAAATTATAATAAATTACATAATATTATATATAATATTTGTGTAAAATTAACATGAATTATTAAGCAATTTCTATTTTTTATTTAAATTACAATATCAATTTTATAGCTAATATCGCTATAAAGCCGGGTATACCTAAAACTCCTACAACTAAGGCAGTTATTTCATTTAACCCTATATAGACTCCGGTAAATTGTCCAAAAAAATTAAATGCTAAAATCAATAATCCTCCCAATAAAGCATTTAATACAAATTTTCCTGCAATTTTAAAGGGAATTACTAAAATCCACGATAACATAAATATAAACATTATTCCTGCCGAGTAAGCAAGTACAATTCCGATATCTGCACCAAACACAAAACAACCCCCTAAAATATAAGTTTTATCAGATTATATCAAATCTATGACTTGTTATATCGATTACTTAATAATATGAAGTTGTCCACTGCTTTATGATAAATTTATAAATTATTTAGTAGCTTTTATCATTATATTTCTGTTTAATTTCAAATTTAGCTTTACTTAATTTATTCAATATCATCATACATTATAATACACATGAAAATAATGTCAATATTTTTTTCAAATTTATATTTCAGTCCTTTTTTATCGGAAGGAGCTTTTTTATGAAATCAGGAATCTTAAAATATCTGTTTACCGCAACTGCTATGATAATTCCAATTGAGGTATCTATTACTCTGTCAAAGGTATACCAAAAATGATCTCCCTTAAATCTATGACTAATCATTATGCTTAAAAAAACAATACAGCATATAGATACTGCCTCCTTTTGATTCAATACAACGCAAATTTCAATTAATATAACTATTCCTAAAGGAATTAAGAAAATAAATGCTTTATCATTAATAAAGCTTTCTCCAAATAAAAGAAATATTATTCCGGCAAGTCCTCCTATTATTGTGCCTATAATTCTTGCTACTCCTTTGCTGAAGGTGTTTTCTACCGTAGGCTGCATACAGATTATAGCTGCTATCGCGGCATAAAAGGAATTATCTCTATTTATAAAATCAAACAAAAGCAAGCAGAAAAATACAGATACTGCTGTTTTTATATTTCTCATTCCGATTTTTGCTAATTGCATGTAATAACCTCTCTTCATTAATAAAATTTATTTTACTTATGGTAGTAATAGTATTATAATATAATAGATAAAAATTACAAATATTATTTACAAAGGAGATTTTAGATGGATAGAATGGTTGGCACTGTAGTAAGAGGCTTGAGAGCACCTATAATCAGCAAGGGTGATGATATAATTGATATAACCGTTAACACAATATTGAATGCTTCAAAAATTGAAGGATTTACTATAAAAGACAAGGATGTAATAGGTATCACCGAGGCTGTTGTTGCAAGAGCACAGGGAAACTATGCGAGTATTGATAATATCGCAAAGGATATAAAGCAAAAATTTGGAAACGAAACTATCGGATTAATTTTTCCTATTTTAAGCAGAAACAGGTTTGCAATTTGCTTAAGAGGTATTGCAAAGGCTGCAAAGAAAATAGTCCTTATGTTCAGTTATCCGTCGGATGAAGTCGGAAATTCCTTTATCGACTATGATTTACTTGACGAAAAGGGGATTAATCCTTGGAGCGACGTATTATCCGAGAAAAAATTCAGGGAATGCTTTTCTGATACAAAACATGTTTTTACCGGTATTGACTATATTGAATACTATTCAGATTTAATAAGGGAAAGCGGTGCTGAGGTTGAGGTCATTTTTTCTAATAACCCAATGAGTATTTTAAAATACACCGACAACGTGTTAACCTGTGACATACATACAAGAATGCGAAGCAAAAAGCTTTTGAAAAATGCCGGAGCCAAAATCGTTTATGGTCTGGACGATATTATGACCGAATCAATAGACGGCAGCGGATACAATGAAAGCTATGGTCTTCTTGGCTCCAATAAAGCAAAGGAGGATACTGTAAAATTATTCCCTCGTGATTGTAAATCTGTAGTATTAAATATTCAAAAGGAAATAAAAGCAGCAACGGGTAAAACTGTTGAGGTAATGGTATATGGAGACGGCGCATTTAAGGATCCTGTAGGGAAGATTTGGGAGCTTGCCGACCCTGTCGTATCTCCCGGATATACCGATGGCTTAGTAGGTACTCCAAATGAGCTTAAGCTTAAATATCTGGCTGACAATCAATTCGGAGATTTAAAGGGAGATTCTCTCAAAACTGCAATTTCAAAGTATATCGAGAATAAATCAGGAGATTTGAAGGGCAGCATGGAAGCTCAGGGTACTACACCCAGAAACCTTACAGATTTATTGGGCTCCCTGTGCGATTTAACCTCAGGAAGCGGCGACAAGGGAACTCCGATTATTTATATTCAAGGATATTTTGACAATTATGCAAATTAAATTTATAAAAATAAGGAGCATTCTATATTGGATGCTCCTTATCTTTATATTATTTAAAGCTGTGCTGATTGATCATTTCCTGCTTGCAATTCCAAAGATCCTTTGATAAATCAACATAATATTGATGCGGGTTTATGAATCTTTTTACCTCATTCCAAAGGTTATCTACCTGATTTTTGCAATATGCTCTTATTTCAGGCAAGCTTGGGCTTTCATATACGCATTTGCCGTTTAAAAATATTGGAACCTGAAGGTTTTTAGCAATAAATCTCGTTACCTTCTTCTTTTTCCAGGTATGAACCTCGTCAAATATTACATATGGTTTTGTTTCATCAATCGTTTCATGAGCTAATGTAATTACATCAGCAATTGCATCATTTGTTTTTTTGTCAAATAATCTCCATACCTTTTTATACCCGGGATTAGTTACCTTTTCGGCATTTTCGGAAATCTTGATTTTCGGTATGATGCTGCCGTCCTTCTCTATTGCTGCCAGCTTATATACTCCTCCGAAAACAGGCTCTGATTTTGCTGTTATAAGTCTTTCACCTACGCC
>DAIUCB010000010.1:0-12591 GCA_036846385.1 Bacillota bacterium
AGGATATAGAAAATAATTTAGAAATCAAAAAAAATATTGATGATATAATATCTATGTTAAATAATTAGTTTGTAAACATTTCAGCTGTTAACAAATTGTTAAGACATGTTGACTAAAATTTATATAAAAAAATTAAAAAGATCTTTAATAAAATTCATCAACAGCAATAATTTTTATTTTTCATTTCATTATCAATGCAAAAAGCTGTTTTCAACAAATTAACAGACACTACTATTATTACTATAATTATTTAATATATTATTATAGCCTTTTAAAACTTCAAAATTAGATTTATCTTTATAAATCATCCTACGAATCTATAAAGTTTCTTAAAAATAATATTATGTAAGACAAATAAATATAAAATATATTATAAGGGGTAATAAAAATGATAATTAAAATTAATCAAAATGAATTGAATAAATCAATTAATATAGTACAAAAAGCTGTTTCTGCCAGAACTGCTCTTCCTATTCTTTCAGGTATTTTAATAGAAGCATCAGATAACAAGTTAATATTGACAGCAACAGATTTAGAGCTTGGGATTAAAACTTTTTCGGATTGTGAGGTAATAGAAGAGGGTTCAATTGTTGTACATGCAAGGTTATTGGGAGAATTTATCAGAAAATTACCTTCAAATTCTATCGTTAATATTGAAACTAAACAAAATAACAATATAGAAATAAGATGTATGAATTCAGAATTTAATATACTCGGTAATTCTTCCAATGAATATCCTGAAAACACATTTATTAATGATGGAAAAACATTTGAAATAAAATCAGAAACATTAAAAAATTTAATAAAATATACGTGCTTTTCTGCTGCACAGGAAAATATTAAGCCTATTTTTACAGGTTGTTTAATAGAAATAAAAAATAAAATATGTACTTTCGTCGCACTTGATGGATTTAGGATGGCTATAAAAAAAGAAAAAATAGATTATGATGGGGAATTGACTGCAGTTGTACCTTCAAAGACACTTGTAGAGATATTAAGAATTATTGAAGAAGAATCATGTAATACAACAGTCACATTATCAAACAGTCATATTTCTTTCAAAATAGAAAATACAACCATAATATCAAATTTATTGGACGGTAAGTTTCTTGATTATGAAGGAATATTAAAGGATGATTTTCAGACAATTGTAAAGGTTGATAGTACAAGTTTCAGGAATAGTATTGAAAGAGCTTCATTATTAGCAAAGGATGATAAAAATAATCTAGTTATTTTAGATATTAAAGATGACAATATGCAAATCAATTCAGCTTCTGAATATGGTAATGTTGAAGAAATTAATTCTATAGTTAAAGAAGGGGAAGATATAAAAATAGGATTTAATTCAAAATATATATTGGATGTATTAAAGGTTATAGATAAACAATATATTACCATGAATTTAATAGGTAAAAATAATCCATGCTTTATTAAAGAAGATGAAAATGATAATTACATCTATATGATATTACCTGTTAGAATAAGCTAAATTAAACTAAAATTATGGAGGGGTCCAAAATAAATGAAAAGTATATTTATTAATACTGAGTATATAAAACTTGATCAGTTGTTGAAATATGCAAATGCTGTTGACGGAGGCGGAACAGCAAAAAATGTAATTTTAGACGGATTGGTTAAAGTAAACGGAGAAGTTGTTTTACAAAGAGGAAAAAAACTTAGAGACGGAGATTGTATAGAATTTAATAATGAAAAATATATAATTGTTATTAAAACAAGTGAAAATAAAATATAAAGCAGTACATTCATAATGCAATAAATTATTTGTAATATATATCATTTTAGAAGAGGAATAAAGTGATAGTAAAAAATTTGAAAATTAAAAACTATAGAAATTTTTCAGAAGTAGATATAGATTTAAATGAGGATTTAAATATTTTTATCGGTGACAACGGTCAAGGTAAAACAAATCTCCTTGAATCTATTTATTTATGTTCAATAGGAAGGACTTTTAGATTAAACAGTGAAAATGAATTAATAAATTTTAATAAAAATTCAAGCAAAATAGAGGCAGATATTAAAAAAGCACATAATGAGTTAAATATTGAGTTACTGCTTGAAAAAAACAAAAGAAAAACAGTTAAAATAAACAGTGTAAAATTAGATAAAACAGGTGAAATGATTGGGCTTTTAAATAATGTAATATTTACGCCTGATGATATGAAAATTATAAAGGAAAGCCCAATAGAAAGAAGAAAGCTTATAAATATTGAAATTTCACAAATTAAACCAAAATATAAGTATTTGCTCAATCAATATAAAAAAATATTATCACAAAGAAATAATATTTTAAAAAATTACTATACAAATATAGGAAATAAGGATATTATAGGTATTTGGAATGATTATTTAATTAATACAGGTACTGAGTTAATTTTTTACAGAAATGATTATATAAATAGCTTAAGAAAATATGCTGTCGATATTTATTCAGATATATCAGGAAACAAGGAATTATTAGAAATTAGCTATAAATGTAATATTGGAAATGTAAATGGTATGGATAAAAATAATATTAAACAGCTATTTTCAGAAAAAATCAGTAACAATATAGAAAATGAAATATATAAGGGTTCATCCTTATATGGACCTCATAAGGATGATTTAAATATTAAAATCAATAATATGGAATGTAAATATTTTGGTTCTCAAGGACAGCAAAGATCGGCAATATTAGCAATAAAATTAGCAGAAATAGAAATAATAAATACTGAAATAGGAGAATATCCGATATTATTATTAGATGATGTACTTTCAGAGCTTGATAATAAAAGAAAGGGATATTTGATTAAGTACATAAAAGGGATACAAACAATAATAACAACAACAGATGATAATGAATTAAAAAATTTAACGAAAAATTTCAATAAAAAGTTTTTTTATATTAACGAAGGAAAAATCGGAAATATTACAGAGTAGAGGTGTTATAAATGGTAGAAAACAATAATAATCATCATTACGGAGCAGAGCAAATACAGGTTTTGGAAGGTTTAGAGCCTGTAAGAAAAAGACCGGGAATGTATATAGGTTCTACAGGAGAAAGGGGTTTACATCAATTAGTATATGAAGTTGTTGATAATAGTATAGATGAAGCATTAGCCGGTGTTTGCGACACTATTAAAGTTACAATCAATGAAGATAATTCTATAGAAGTTACTGACAACGGAAGGGGTATCCCAATAGAAAAAAACATAAAAACAGGGAAATCAACTCTTGAAACAGTTCTTACTGTTCTACATGCAGGTGGAAAATTCGACAATAATGCATATAAGGTTTCAGGAGGACTCCACGGTGTAGGTGTATCATGTGTTAATGCTTTATCTGACTATTTGATTGCAGAAGTGTCATGGAATGGAAAATTATATAGGCAAAGGTACGAAAGAGGTATAACAAAATCCGAGCTTGAATGTTTGGGAGACACTGAAAAGAAAGGCACAATTATTAAATTTCTGCCTGATGCAACTATTTTTGATAATATAGATTTTAACTACACAACTTTAAAGCATAGATTAAGAGAATTAGCATTTTTAAACAAAGGAATAAAAATACATCTGGAAGATAAAAGAAATGATATACAGGATAATTTTTATTATGAAGGCGGAATAATTGAATTTGTTCAATATTTAAACAGCAAAAAGGACTTCCTGCATGAAGAAATTATATATGCTGATGGTGAAAAGGATAAAGTAATAGTTGAAATTGCAATGCAGTACACAGATTCATATTCAGAGAATATATATTCCTTTGTAAATAATATAAATACCATAGAAGGCGGTACTCATTTAATTGGATTTAAAGCAGCTCTTACGAGAGTAATGAATGATTATGCAAAAAAATATAATTTAATTAAGGAAAATGAAATTGCAATTACAGGAGAAGATATAAGAGAGGGAATAACTGCTATTCTTTCTATTAAAATACCTAATCCCCAGTTCGAAGGACAAACTAAAACAAAGTTAGGAAACAGCGAAGTAAGAGGTATAGTCGAAAATATTACAGGAGAAGCAATATATAATTATTGCGAAGAAAACCCAAAGACAGCAAAAATGATTATAGAAAAAACATTAAGAGCAGCAAGAGCCAGAGATGCAGCGAGAAAAGCCAGGGATCTTGCAAGGAGAAAAAATGTTTTGGACAGTATGGCGCTGCCGGGGAAATTAGCAGATTGCTCTGAAAAGGATCCTGATTTATGTGAAATTTACATAGTTGAAGGGAATTCAGCAGGCGGTTCTGCAAAAGAGGGAAGAGATAGGAGAACTCAAGCGATCCTTCCACTCAGAGGAAAAATATTAAATGTTGAAAAATCAAGATTAGATAAAATATTAAATTCAGAAGAAATTAAGAATATGATCACTGCTTTTGGCTGTGGTATAGGCGAGGATTTTAATATAGAAAAGTTAAGATACGGCAAAATTATAATTATGACTGATGCCGACGTTGACGGTGCTCATATAAGGACATTGCTTTTAACCTTCTTTTACAGATATATGAAGGATTTAGTAAGAGAAGGACATATATATGCGGCACAACCGCCGTTATACAGAATAAAAAAGGGAAAATTTGAGCAGTATGTATACAGTGATGAAGAATTAAATAAAACTTTGAATGAAATCGGAAGAGATAATAAAATAGAAATACAAAGATATAAGGGTCTCGGAGAAATGGATCCTGCTCAGCTATGGGATACAACAATGAATCCGGCAGACAGAATATTATTAAAAATTAATGAAGAGGATGCCATAGAGGCAGATGAAATTTTTAATATGCTGATGGGAGATAAGGTAGCACCGAGACGAGAATTTATAGAGGAAAATGCAAAATATGTTAAAGATTTAGATATTTAATCAATGATATTCAGATTAAAGTTTGCGGAGGTTATAAATGAGTGAATTTGAAAATAACAGTGATAAGATAAAAAATACGAATATAAGCAGTGAAATGAAAAAATCTTATCTTGAATATGCTATGACTGTAATAGTTTCAAGAGCGTTGCCAGATGTAAGAGATGGTTTAAAGCCTGTACACAGAAGAATTTTATATTCGGCAAATGATTTGGGATTATCACCGGACAAGCCGCATAAAAAAAGTGCCAGAATTGTCGGAGATGTACTTGGTAAGTATCATCCTCACGGAGATACGGCAGTTTATGATGCTATGGTTAGAATGGCACAAAGCTTCTCAATGAGATATCCATTGATAGACGGACATGGAAATTTTGGTTCTGTAGATGGTGACGGAGCAGCTGCAATGAGGTATACTGAAGCAAGAATGTCAAAAATGGCAATGGAGCTTTTGAAGGATTTCAATAAAGATACAGTAGATTTCAGACCTAACTTTGATGAGACTTTAAAGGAACCTGTGGTTTTACCAAGCCGTTTCCCAAATCTGCTGGTAAATGGGTCATCTGGTATTGCGGTAGGTATGTCCAGCTCTATTCCGCCTCAAAATCTGGGAGAGGTTATAAACGGTACTATTGCATATATAGATAATCCTGAAATAGATGTACCGGGGCTGATGAAATATATTAAGGGTCCGGATTTTCCCACAGGCGGTATTATCGAAGGCAAGGATAATATAAAAAATGCCTATATGACGGGCAGAGGCTTCGTTAAGGTAAAATCAAGAGTAGAAATAGAGGAAATAAAAAATAATAAAAGCAGAATAATAGTTTCAGAAATTCCATATCAAGTAAATAAGGCAAGACTTATTGAAAAAATGGCAGAGCTGGTTAAGGATAAAAAAATAGACGGAATTTCTGATTTAAGAGATGAAAGCGACAGAAACGGTATGAGAATTGTAATTGAAATTAAAAGAGATTACAATCCGAATATAATATTAAATAATTTATATAAGCATACACAGCTTCAGGATAATTTCAGTATTATTATGATTGCTCTTGTAAATAATGAACCAAAGGTATTAAACCTTAAAGAAATGATTCATTATTACGTTTTACATCAAAGAGAAATAATAGTAAGAAGGACTCAATACGATTTAAATAAGGCAGAAGCAAGAGCACATATTGTAGAAGGCTTAAAGATAGCAATAGATAATATAGATGAAGTTATTAAAATAATAAGAGCTTCCTATGATGATGCAGAAGCACGATTGATGGAAAGATTTAATTTATCGGAAATTCAAGCCAGAGCAATCGTAGATATGAGACTCAGACGTTTACAAGGTCTGGAAAGAGAAAAGCTGGATGAAGAATATGAAGAATTGATAAAATTGATAAATAAATTTAAAGATATACTGGCTAATCCATATTTAGTAGATCAAATTATTAAGGATGAGCTTAAGGAAATTAAAAATGCATATTATGATGAAAGAAGAACAGAAATAAAGCATGACGAAGGCGAAATAAATGTAGAAGATTTAATAGAGGAAGAAAATGTTGCTATAACCTTGACTAATTACGGGTATATAAAAAGGCTGCCTGAGGATACATATAAGGCCCAAAGGAGAGGCGGCAAGGGTATAACAGCCTTAACCACAAGAGAAGAGGATTTTGTTAAGGATCTGTTTATTACATCAACCCATGATTATTTGATGTTTTTAACCAACAAGGGCAAGGTATACAGAATAAAAGCCTATGAAGTACCTGAAGCAAGACGTCAGGCAAAGGGAACTGCTGCTATAAATTTAATTAATATTGACAGTGATGAAAAAATAAAGGCTATAATTCCGATAAGAGACTTCAATAATGAAAATGAATTTTTAATACTTGCAACAAAAAAAGGAATTATTAAAAAGACAAAGCTAAGTGAGTTTGACACTTCAAGAAAATCAGGACTTGTTGCAATTAAAATAGCAGAGGATGATGAACTTATAAGTGTAAACAGAACTGATGGAACAAAGGACATATTTATAGCTACCAAGGACGGTAAGGGTATCAGATTTAATGAAGATGATGTAAGGGAAACCGGTAGAAACACAATGGGAGTAAAGGCTATAACTACATCAGAAGATGATGAGCTCGTTTCAATGAGCATACTTTCTGACAGCGATGAAAATAAGCTTATACTTACAATAACAGAAAATGGCTACGGAAAAATAACATTGTCACAGGAATATAGATGTCAAAACAGAGGCGGCAAGGGAATGAAAGCCCATACAATTAATGAAAAAACAGGTAAAATTGTAGGCTCGTTAATTGTTGAAAAAGAAGATGATTTAATGATCTTAAGCTCAAGCGGTTCTATAATAAGAATGCATACGGCAGACATTTCAATTATGGGAAGAGATACACAGGGCGTTATTGTAATGAGATTAAATGAGGGAGACAAGGTTGCTTCAATTGCTAAAATAATATCAGATGAAGAAGAAACAGAAACAGATGATGAATATTAAATGTATAATGGAGGTACAAAATGTCTTTAGATATCAAATTTAATAAAGCTTCAGAAAACAATTATGTAGAGGTTAAACCTATCGGAGAAGTAGATATATATACTTCTCCTGAATTCAAAAATAAAGTAATGGAATTAATTGAAAAAAAATCTGTAAATATTATTATTAATGGAGAAGAATTAGAGTATATAGACAGTACGGGACTAGGTATATTAATGAGTATTTATAAAAAGTCACAGGAAAAAAATTTAAAAGTTAAAATTACAAATTTAAAATCAAATATTTATAAGCTCTTTGATATAACTGGTTTAAATAAAGTGTTTGATATTAAAAATGGTGATAGCAATGGAAAAAGTTAAATTAATTTTACCTAAAAGGTCTGAATATATCAGTACAATAAGATTGACAACATCAGCTTTATCAAATATTGGCGGAGATTTTAACATTGATATAATAGAAGACCTAAAGGTTATAGTATCTGAAATTTGTATTTTTTTTATCAATAATATTAATAACAATGATAAACCCTTGGAAATTGAGTATTTAATTGAAAAGAATTTATTTAAAGTAATAGTTACAGATTTAAATGAAGGAGAAATAAACAAGGATAATAAAACAAACAGTGAAATGTGTATGCTGATAATAGAAAGCTTATCAGACCGGTATGAAATAGATTTAGAAAACAAAAAATTAAGCTTTGAAAAAAACTTAACTAATATTGAATAGGCGTTGGTAAATATGAGAGAGTTGTGGCAAAATTCAAAAATTTTAAAAAATCAGGATTTATTTTTTCAATATAAAAAAACCGGGGATATTAAAATAAGAAATGAAATATTTGAAAAATATAAATATATGCCGGAAATAATTTCAAAAAAGTATAACAACAGAGGAATAGAATATGATGACATATATCAAATAGCCTGTATGGGTTTAATTTATGCAATTGAACGGTATGATATTACAAAGGGCTTTGAATTTACAAGCTTTGCCACTCCTACAATATTGGGTGAAATAAAAAGGTATTTTAGAGACAAGGGATGGGCAATAAAGGTTCCCAGAAAAATACAAGAGGTGTCAAAAAAGGTTAACGAATCAAGCAGCATACTTAGCAATAAGCTTCAAAGGACGCCATCAATTAAGGATATTGCTGAATATATCGGCAGTACTGAGGAAGAAGTTTTAGAAGCTTTTGAAGCAGGTAAAATGTTTAGTTCTCAGTCATTAGATATAAAATTTGATGCGAACAATGAAGAAAGTGAAGTAACTCTTATGGACTTAGTAGGCGAAGAGGACAAGTACTTCATGCAAATAGAGAATGAGGATTTTATTAAAAAATCATTGGATAAGCTGAATATGCTTGAAAAAAAAATCATTATCAGTCGATATTTTGAAAATAAAACACAAAGCGACATAGCAAAAGAATTAAATATATCCCAAATGACAGTTTCCAGAATAGAAAAAAAATCATTGGAAAAATTAAGAGTTGAATTACATAAATAACATTTTAATTACATCCAACAATTGGAGGAGTAAAAATGAAAAACAAAAGTAGATTTTTTATTATTAGTATCGGGATTATTTTATTTATTATCGTAAGTTCCTTTGGAAGTATCGTGAAATTTTCAACTAATTATATGTGGTTTAAAGAAATTGGGTATACAGAGACCTTTTTAACAAAGATAAAATCTCAATTTTTTATCGGAGTACCAATCTTTGTAATATTGACATTATTATTGTATATCTATATTAGTAAGCTCAAAAAACGATATTATAAGGAATCTGAAATAATAGATACCCAATCTGATAAAAAAGTTAGTTTTTGGATAAAAATAATTTCTCTGATAATAAGTACGATTGTTACTACAAATATTGCTTCAACCTTATGGTTTGAAATTTTACAATATATAAACGGGGAAAGCTTCAACAAAATTGATCCGGTATTTGGTCATGATTTGAGTTTTTATATTTTTAAACTACCGCTAATAAATACAGTTATAAGCTTTATTATCAATATACTGTTCTTTCTTGTTATTGTTACAGTTCTTTTTTATGTGTATATCGGGATTAAAAAGGGTATTAAAAATATTTCTGAAAGCTTTGACGATATGTCTCAGTTCAGAACAAACCAAATTTTTGATATAAGTATGTTTTTGAATAAAAAATTTGCAACTCAAATTATAAATCAAATTTCTATAATAGGGCTACTGATTTTCATATTTTTAGGATTAAAATTTTTTCTGAAAAGCTATGATTTATTATACTCACGTCTCGGCAGAGTTTTTGGTGCAGGATATACTGATATAACAGTTACATTAAATTTATACAGAATTCTGTCAATAGGCTGTATAATTACAGCTGTAACCTTTTTTATCGGTGCGAGAAAAAGGAATTTGAAATTCGCTCTTATGCTGCCTGCAGGTCTTATTGTGCTGTCTATATTAGGTACAGGAATAGGCGGTATTGTTGAAAAATTTGTTGTTGAGCCTGACCAATTATCTAAAGAAACAAAATATATGGAATATAGTATAAAAAGCACACAGGATGCATATGACCTGAAAAAGGTTAAAAAAATACAATTTCCTGCCGAAGATAATCTAACACTTGAGGATATACAAAAAAACAAAGAGGTAATAGAAAACATCAGAATAAACGATCAAGATCCTCTTATACAGGTGTACAATCAATTACAGGGTATAAGACCTTACTATACTTTTAATGATGTTGATGTTGACAGATATGTTATAGACGGCAATTACAGGCAGGTTTTTTTATCTGCAAGAGAGCTTGACCAAGGCAAATTAAACGATCAGGCTAAAACCTGGGTTAATCAATATTTGAAATATACACATGGTTATGGCGTAACCCTGTCACCTGTAAATAAGGTTACAGCGCAGGGACAACCTGAAATGATATTAAAAAATATACCTCCTGCCACAAATACAGACTTAAAAATTACAAGACCGGAAATTTATTTCGGTGAAAAAACCAATGAATATATAATAGTAAATACAGAAGAGAAGGAATTTGATTATCCGTCAGGTTCAAACAATGCGGAAACTCTTTATGAAGGCAAGGCAGGCATACCCTTAAGCTTTATGAACAGGCTCTTATTCAGCATAAGAGAGGGAAGCTATAAATTATTGATATCAAACAATATAAATAATAAAAGCAGAATAGTGATAAACAGAAACATATTACAAAGAATATATGAAATAACCCCTTTCATATATTATGATTCTGATGCCTACTTAGTGATAAATCAAGAGGACGGCAAATTATACTGGGTATTAGAGGGCTTTACCTTAAGCAGCAAATATCCTTATTCACAGCCGACAAGCAGCTTTATAAAGGATATGAATGTTAACTATATCAGGAATTCAGTAAAGGTTGTTATAGATGCATATAACGGGACTACTGATTTTTATATTTCTGACAGCAATGACCCCATAATTAAAACATATGATAAAATATTTAAAGGATTATTTAAGAATATGAATGATATGCCTAAGGGCATAAGAGATCACATAAGATATTCACAATCATATTTTGATGTTCAATCCGACATGTACAGATTGTTTCATATAGAAAATCCAACAGTGTTTTTCGGAAGAGAAGATTACTGGGATATTTCAAATGAAAAATATATGGATCACGGAGAAGAGCCGGTTGGCTCCAGCTATGTAATGTTTGAGCTACCGGATGAAGAAAATGTTGAATTTTTACTTACTACACAATATTCTCCTCAAAATAAGGATAATATGATCGCATTATTGGCGGCCAGAAATGACGGAGACAATTACGGAGAATTAGTATTATATGAATTTCCAAAAACAAAAACAATATCAGGACCAAATATGATAGAAACAAAAATAGATCAAGATACAGTCATATCATCACAGCTTACGCTGTGGAGTCAGGTTGGATCATCAGTATTAAGAGGAAATACACTTGTAATACCGATAGAAAATTCATTGCTGTATGCAGAACCTATATATTTGAAATCTGACACGGAAAGCAACTTTCCGGAAATGAAAATGGTAGTTGTGTCTTATGCGGACAAAATTGTAATGGAGCCAACATTGGAAAGGGCTTTAGAGAGATTATTCGGTACCGGAAAAGATAATAATCCTCAATCTCCGGGCAAAACACCAAGTGACTATGACAGCAGCAATATAAATGATTTAATTGCTAAGGCAAACGAACTGTATAAAAAAGCAAATGAAGCATCTAAAAATGGTGACTGGACACAATATGGTGAAAGCTTAAAGCAATTAGAGGAGACACTCAAGCAATTAAATTTGATAGTTAACGGAGTAAATCAGCCCGAAAATAAAATAGAAGGAAGTTCGACAAATACTGATACTAATCAATAAAGTTGAATAAAATTGAATAGAACTGAATAAAACATCTGATACACCATCATAAAATCAATTGATGGTGTATTTTGTTAAAATAAAAGTGTTGACAATTCACAATATTTTAATTAAACTATATTATATAAATTAATAGACAAGTTTAAGGGAGTTAAATTATGATTTCAGGTTTTTCTTACAAGACATTAAGAGAAGAAGTGGTAATAATTTTAAGAAAACGTATACTAAGTGGTGAAATCAAACCCGGCGAAAGAATTAAGGAGCTTGAAATTTCAAAAGAACTTAATATTAGTAGAGGTCCTGTAAGAGAAGCATTGAGACAAATTGAGCAGGAGGGTCTGGTAACTTATTCACCTAATAAAGGGTGCACTGTAAAAACAATTTCACCTGGCAGCATGGCGGAGGCATATTTAATTAGATCTACATTAGAAATATTAGCCGTAAAAATATATTCGGGAAAAATGAAAAAAGCAACGATTTTAAAGCTTGAAAAGCTTGCCGAAGATATTGGTAAAATGGCAGAAAAGAATGATTTAAACGGTATTGTGGAAGTTGACGAAGAATTTCATTCATTAATAGTCAGGGAAGCTGAGGTAGAGTTGCTTTTTAATATTTGGAAGGACTTTGAAGGTTCAAATGCAGCAGCATATTTTACTATGGAAAGATCAAATTTAATGCCTAACAAATATTTATAGAGAAATCACAGAATGATTATTGATGTTTTTAAGGAAGGTGATTTAGGTAAAATATGCAGGGTAATTCAAAAGCATTATATGGTAGTACCTGAGGATTTTTATAAGAGCAAAAATATGGATCCAAATAAAATATTAAAAAGTTATGAGCAATCATA
>DAIUCB010000010.1:12601-21905 GCA_036846385.1 Bacillota bacterium
ACATTTTAAATGTAATCAGTAATATAGTTTTAAAAGAAAGGTAGGAGGTTATGTTAAAATTTATTGTTAGAAGGGTATTATATTCGATTGTCACTTTATTTTTAATTATTACAGCTACATTTTTTATTATAGCAGGTGCTCCCGGTGATCCTATTGCAGCTAAGGTAGGACAAATGCCTGAGCAGGCACAAAAGGTTATCAGAGCAAAATACGGACTGGATAAACCTGTTACTGAAAGATATGCTGTATATATGAAAAATTTAATAACTACAGGAGATTTCGGTGAATCAATTATATATACAGGAAAATCTGCTAATGACGTTATAAAGGCTAATGCATTAATTTCTGCTAAAATCGGCGGTATGGCTGTGATATTTCAAGTAACCTTAGGTATATTGTTAGGTTTGTTCTCGGCACTTAACCGAGAAAAATTCGCAGATCATGTTATAAGAGTTTGTGTAGTTTTACTTATTTGCGTACCAAGCTTTGTTTTTGCATCGGTATTGCAATATTTCCTTGCTTTCAAATGGAAATTGGTTCCTGTATTCGGCTGGGGTCAGTTAAAGCATTATATTTTACCGGTTACTGCTTATGCTATAGGCGGTATTGCCAGCTACACTAAATTTACGAGAAGCAGTACTCTTTCTGTAATCAGTGAGGATTATATTATCACTGCAAAAGCAAAGGGCTGTAAAAAAGATAGAGTAATTAAAAAGCATGTTTTGAGAAATTCTATGATTCCGATAGTTACTATGATTGGTCCGGCTGTTGCGGGTATTTTCGCTGGTTCATTCATTCTCGAAAGAATGTTTTCTATTCCCGGTCTTGGTGCTTACTATGTTAAGGCAGTATCTGACAATGATTATACAATGATATTGGGACTTACTATTTTCTATGCTGTTCTGTATGTTGCATGTCTGATAGTTGTCGATATTTTATATGGTATTGTCGACCCAAGAATTAAAATTGCAAAGTCTGAAAAATAACAGTGAGGTAATAGAATGGATAGTATAAACGATAATACAGTTATAATTAAAGATAACGAGTTAACAGATGATATGTTTGAAAGAATTGGAATGAAGGGATTGTCAGGTGAGCAATTAAGCAAGCCTTCACTGACATATTGGGCAGATGTTTGGAGAAGATTTAAATCCAACAGATTGGCATTATTAGGTTTAATCATTTTAATATTTGTAGTTGCAATATTGTATTTAGGTCCGTTATTGTCAGGCAAAGATTATCAATATATGGATTCCTCTGTTAAGAATTTGACTCCGAATAAGGATTTCTGGTTTGGTACCGACGATGTAGGAAGAGATATGTTTACAAGAGTTTGTGTGGGCGGCAGAATTTCTATTGTAATGGGAATAGTATGTACGTTGGTAATGTTTATAATAGGTGCATTGCTAGGAGCTATATCAGGTCTAAAGGGTGGTCTGGTTGATGATTTGATAATGAGATTTTGTGAATTTATAGGAAACCTGCCTTATTTAATAATAGTTGTAATTTTGTCGCTGATTATGGGCAGAAGTATCTTTTCTCTTGTATTTGCAATGAGTTTAACATCGTGGGTTGGAACTGCCCGTATGGTTAGAGGACAGATATTGCAAATTAAAGAGCAGGATTATGTTCAAGCAGCCGTTGCATTAGGTGCAGATACAAAAAGAATTATAATGAAGCATTTACTCCCCAATACATTAGGAATAATAATGGTTGAAATTACTTTATCAGTGCCGGGCTTTATTTTCGGTGAGGCATTTCTCAGTTATATAGGTCTGGGAGTTAAGCCTCCTGAAACAAGCTGGGGTGCATTGGCAGCAGCCGGACAGCAAAGATTGATGTTTTATCCTCATCAATTGTTCTTCCCGAGTATGATGATAATTATAACAATACTGGCATTCCATCTAATCGGTGACGGACTTACCGATGCGTTAGATCCAAAGTTAAGAAAGTAGGGGACAGCTTTATGAAAAGTGAAAAGATTTTAGAAGTAAAAAATTTAAATGTTTCATTTAATACTTATGCGGGAGTTTCCCATGCAGTAAGAGGTATTGATTTTTACCTGAATAAAGGAGAAACATTGGCAATAGTCGGTGAGTCAGGCTGCGGAAAAACAGTTACATCTAAAGCTATTATGGGACTGCTGCCTTCCCAGCAATCAATGATTTCTAAAGAAAATTCAGAGATAAATTATCTGGGGAAAAATCTTCTTGCCCTTAGCGACGATGAGATGTCAAAATATAGGGGAAGTGAAATATCAATGATATTTCAGGATCCAATGACATCGTTGAACCCAACGATGAAAATAGGAAATCAAATTGCCGAGAGTATTTTAATCCATGAGAAAAAATCGAAAAGCGAAGCATTGAAGGACGCTCTTAGAATGCTTGAGCTTGTTAAAATACCGAATGCCAAAGAAAGGCTGAATCAATATCCATTTGAGTTTTCAGGAGGAATGAGACAAAGAGCGATGATTGCCATTGCATTAGCATGTAATCCGAAAATATTGATTGCCGATGAGCCAACGACAGCACTTGATGTTACTATACAGGCTCAAATTATGGAATTGATAGGAAGTTTACAAAAAGAATTAAATACCGGCGTTATATTGGTTACTCACGATTTAGGTGTAGTAGCCAGCGTAGCCGACAGAATACAGGTAATGTATGCAGGTAAAATAGTAGAAAGAGGTACTGTTGAAGATATCTTTTATTATCCGAAGCATCCTTATACTTATGCACTTTTAAAATCAGTACCTAAAATAAGCACTTTGAATAAAGAAAAGCTATACTCTTTGACAGGTACACCGCCTGATTTGCTGAATCCTCCTGCAGGATGTCCTTTTGCGGCAAGATGCGAATTCGGAATGAAAATATGTAGGGTTAAATATCCTGAAACAATAGCATTCAGTGAAACACAGGAATGCTCCTGCTGGCTGCATAATGAGAAGGCCGATAAAACCGGTTTGCCTGAGCAATTACTACGAAGAGGTGAATATGTTGGATAATAAAGAAATATTAATAGAGGTAAAAAACCTGAAAAAATACTTTAAGGTTGGCAGACATGCAAACTTAAAAGCAGTAGATGATGTGAGCTTCAATATCTATAAGGGCGAAACCTTAGGAATGGTTGGTGAATCGGGCTGCGGTAAAACTACCTGCGGAAAAACAGTTATGGGATTGTATGATGCATCAGGCGGAGAAGTAATCTTTGACGGAGTAGATATTCATAAGCTTAATCAAAAAGAGAAAAAGGAATTTACAAAAAGAGCTCAGATAATTTTCCAAGACCCATATTCCTCTTTAAATCCAAGGATGACAGTGGGAGATATTATCGGAGAAGGTATAGATATTCATAATCTTTATAAAGGCAAGGAAAGAGAAGAAAAAATAATAGAACTTCTGGATACTGTCGGATTAAACAGAGAGCATATTTCAAGATTTCCTCATGAGTTTTCCGGCGGACAAAGACAAAGAATCGGTATTGCACGTGCATTGGCAATCGAACCTGAATTTATAGTATGTGATGAGCCTATTTCAGCTTTGGACGTATCTATACAGGCACAGATAGTAAATCTTTTAATTGATTTACAAAAGAAAAAGAATTTAACTTATTTGTTTATAGCCCATGATTTATCAATGGTTAAACATATTTCGGACAGAGTATGCGTAATGTATTTGGGAAGCTTGGTTGAATTTACAACCAGTGACGAGCTATATAAAAATCCGTTACACCCATATACAAAAGCATTGTTATCGGCAATTCCGATTCCGGATCCTGAAGAGGAAAAGGAAAAGAAAAGAATTCCGATAGATGGAGAAATACCTAGTCCTATTAACCCTATACCGGGATGCAGATTTGCTTCAAGATGTAAGCTGGCAGATGATGAGTGTAAAAAACAAATTCCGCCTTTGGTACAGGTATCAAAGGAACACTTTGTAGCATGCTACAAGGTAAATAAAATTTAAGATATTAATGGTATTACATTAATATATAATTTATGATTTAAATAAGGAGGGTAAAATGAAAAAATCAAGAAAAATTATTGCATTAGCTTTAGCCTTAATATTAAGTTTAGGTGCATTAGCCGGATGCAGCAATAATTCAGGTACACCAAGTACATCAGAGCCTGCAAAGGAAGGTGAAACTAAAACCGAGCCTGAAAAAAATAATGTAGAGCAAGTATTTTCTTATTGTGAGCGTAGTGTTGTTGTTGGTCTTAATCCAATATTGAACACTACAGGACCTGATAACGGATTACACCATATCATTCTTGAAACGTTGGTTACTGACGTAGCAGATGAAAACGGTAATTCTACAATAAAGCCTGCAGCTGCAAAGGATTGGACAGTAAGCGAGGACGGTACGGTATATACATTTAATATCAGAGAAGATGCAGTATGGAATGATGGAGTTCCTGTAAAGGCACAGGATTTCGTGTATACATATCAAATGATGGCTACACCTTCTGTTGGTTCTACAAATGCATGGCTGTTTGACGGAATAATTTTGAACTTTGGAGAATCACTTTACAATGACGGTAAGGATCCAAAATATAACAAAAAGCCTGAGGATATCGGTGTAAAAGCAATTAACGATAAAACTTTGGAAATTACATTAGTAAAACCATGTGCATATTTCCTTGACTTATTGGATGGAGCAAAACCAATCAGACAGGATAAATATGAAGAGTGGGGAGAAGCATATGGCTCATCTGTTGACAAGGTTGTAACAAACGGTCCTTTTGTTGTGGAAAGCTGGGATCAAAATACTCAGATGACTCTTGTTAAAAATGAAAAATATTGGGATGTAAAAAATGTAAAGCTTAGCAAAATAGTTAGAAAGGTTATACAAGAACCAGCTACTGCCGCTCAAGCACTTTTAAGCGGAGAAATTGATGAACTGGGAACAAATGATCCAGACTGGCAGAAAACAATTAAGGAAGACGGCAGATTTAATTTAATAACAGTTCCTGATAACGCTCCTGAATTCTACGGATTTAACTGCGCTAATAAATATTTTAAAAATCCTAAAATCAGAATGGCTTTTGCATTAGGCTATGACAGACAAAAATTTGTTGATGATTTAAGACATGGAATGGATGTTCCTTTGTTCTCCGTAATTCCTGAAGGAACAAATGTTGGCGATAAACCATACAGTGAGTTAGTAAAAGGTAAAAATGAAATTATCAAAGAGCTTCAAAAGAAATATCCCGATCCAAAGGCTCTTTTAATTGAAGGCTTGAAGGAAGAAGGATTAGATCCCGATCCTGCAAAAATGCAAGTTAAGTTGGCAACAAGAGGTACCACTGAATTCTCTAAAAAAGCAGGAGAATGGATGCTTCAGCAATGGAAAGAAACATTGGGAGTTACTATTACTATTGATATGATGGAATGGAATATAATGTGGGATAAGGTTGATGCAGGAGACTATGATATAGCTACAGCAGGCTGGGGACCATATTATAATGATCCAAACGGATTGTTAAGTATATACGATCCTGAAAATGGATATTTTGACAGTAAAAAATCAGGCTGGTCAGGTCCAGATGCAGAAAAATTTTCGGCTTTGTTAAAACAGGCTTCAGATGAGACAGATCAACAAAAAAGGGCTGAGCTGCTGCTTCAGGCAGAAGAAATTTTAGTCGGAACAGCAGTAATATCACCGACATATGTTAGCACAATAAATACATTCTTAGCTAAAAAAGTAAAGGGCTACTATGTAAATCCGCACTCTCAGCTTGATTACACTAAAATTTATATAACAGACGAAAAATAATAAGACAAATAAATAGAGGGTAGAATATACCCTCTATTTATTAATTGAATTACCTTATAAAAAGGAGCATATAAAATGTTATTAATAAAGAATGGTACAGTTCATGTTGGTAATGGAGATTTGTATGATAATTGTGATGTATTAATCAAAGGTGGTAAAATAATAAGCGTTGAAAGGGATATAATTTGTGAAGACGCAGAAATAATTGATGCTTCAGGTATGGATGTATTTCCGGGCTTTATAGATCCATTAAATAGCACAGGATCTCAGGATAAAACCTTCAGCATAAAAGATACTAACGAAACATCAAGTCCGGTAACCTTAAATGCCGATATTAAATATGCATTTAATCCTGATGAGATTATGATGGAAGAATTATATAAGGTTGGTATTACATCAATAGGAGCAGCTCCCGGAAGCTCTAATGTGATAAGCGGAAAAATGGCTGCATTTAGAACCTATGGTTATAATATCAACAAAATGCTTATTAAGGAATATGT
Source organism: Bacillota bacterium (assembly GCA_036846385.1). Lineage (GTDB taxonomy): Bacteria > Bacillota > Clostridia > Tissierellales > Sedimentibacteraceae > Sedimentibacter. Next base: position 18,880 of record DAIUCB010000010.1, read on the forward strand.
AGGTTTAAAAGGCTCTGTATCAAAATCAGTAAAAGAAACGTATGGCAAAAGAAAAGTAATGCCAATGACAAAAATGGGGATCTTCTCCATGCTTCAAAATACGCTGCGCAATGATATAGAAGGCGCGGAAAAAGAGGTTATGGATAAGGTTTTAAATAAACAGGTACCGTTATTTATTACTGCCAATACTAAGGCTGAAATAGATGCTTTAATAAATATTGTAAAGGATTACGATTTAAAATTAGTAATATGCAATGCCTATCAAGCAGAAAGGTGTATTGATTCTATAAAACAGATAAATGCTTCTGTTATAATGGGTGAGCAGGTATATTTATCAAAAAATGTATATAACAATATTGATTTATCAAAATTAGTTGATATGAAAACCGGAAATAATCAAATAAGCTTTACTGTAACCGGGGATTACGGTCCGTCAGGAAAGGTTAAATATTTATGGAATGTAGCAAGGCTTTATCAAGCAGGAATAGATTCGGAAGAGGTAGTAAAAATGATGACTCTTTACCCTGCACAAATGCTGGGAATCGATGAGACGGTAGGAACTATTGAAGTTGAAAAAGATGCAGATATAGCAATATATTCAAACAACCCTATAAAATACTATGATGCTAAAAATAAATATACTATAATTCAAGGCAAAATAGTTTATAAGGAAGGGGGCTGTGAAAAATGTTGTTAATAAAAAATGCAAAAATATATACAATGACCGATATCATCTTAGATAAGGGTGATATCTTAATAGAAAACGGTAAAATAAAAGAAATAGGTCATAATTTAACTGTCGAAAATGCTGAGGTAATAAATGCCGACGGATTAATTGCACTGCCGGGACTGGTTGATGCCCATTCTCATATAGGAGGAATGAATTTTTCTCAAGTAGACAGTATAGATGATTATAATGAAATGACAAAGGCCGTAACTCCGGAGGTACAGGCGTTATACGGAACCGATATTTCCTCTGAGGATTTTAAATTTGCATATCAAAACGGTACTACTACTGTATGCTTAACACCGGGCAGCGGAAATGTAATAAACGGATGGGTATTTGCGGCAAAAACCTACGGCGATAATATTTTTGATATGGTTATTAAAAATCCTATAGCCTTAAAGGTTGCATTCGGCGGAAATCCTAAGAGAACCTACGGAGAGCGGGATCAAATGCCATCAACTCGTATGTCAATTCCTGCAGTTATACGCGATTTATTTGAAAGAACAAAGGAATATATCAAAGAGAAGGAAGAAGCAGAGAAAAATAACACTAAAATGCCTAAATATAATTGTGAGCTGGAAGCGGTAATACCCGCTATAAAAAAACAAATTCCTTTAAAAATGCACTGTACACAATTTGATATGATTACCGCAATTGAAATTGCAAAGGAATATGATATGGATTTTTCATTGGAGCATGCATGGGGAGCTTCTCTATATATGGATGAATTGGCTGAAAGCGGTTGTGAAATATGCTTTGGACCGTTGGGCTCAATGAAAAGTCCCGGTGAATGCAGTATAATTGATATAGAAAGTGTAGTTGAGCTTGACAAAAGAGGTGTTAATACAGCAATTATTACAGATTCACCGATACTCAGTGTTGACAGCTTAATTCAACATGCAGGAGAAGCTGTAAGAAACGGATTGCCCGTAGAAAGAGCTCTCAGAATGATTACAATTAATGCGGCAAAAATAATGAGAGTTGATGATAGAGTTGGTTCTCTTGAGGTCGGTAAGGACGGAGACGTTGTTTTATTTAAAGGTATGCCGACATATGAAACAAATGCAAGAGTTATGTATACAATAGTTGAAGGAAAGGTAGTTTATAAAGCGTAGTCTCTCCTTAATTATATTTGAAATACAATGGATGAAAATCACATCCATTGTATTTCTGCTTTTTTGCGGGGTACAGTTCTCAAATATTTATTGTCGGTATAGCCAATTAATAAGGATGTCACTACCTTTATATTATCAGGAAGATATAAATAATTTCTTAATTCCACATCTTCACATGCATATGTAAAAAATCCGTTAAAGCATACTCCAAGCTTTAAGGCATTAGCCATCAGCTCCATATTTGATGCAGCAAGACCTCCGTCCACAATAGAATTGGTTGACATCCTTTCATCACACAGAACAATAATCATAGCCTTCGCATTAAAGAAAAGCATATCTTTTCCTCTATGATACTGTCTGTAAATTAATTTCCACAGGGTAGTATATCTTCTCCCCGTAACAGACAAAGGATCATATTCATTCAGTTCATAGCTGCAGGCATGTTTATATAAAACATTGACTGTTATATCAGTTAACTCCTTCATTTTGTGCTGAATTACAATAAAGCTTAAAGGCTGCCTGTTTCCTCCCGTAGCCGTATATCTGCCGGCCTCTATTATTTTTCTGATTTTTTCTTTCTCTACATTCGTATCGCTAAAATGTCTGATACTTCTTCTGAATTTTATAAAATTCAATAAATTTTCAGGGTCTACTGTGAAATTGTTATAATTATATTCCTTGACCTCCTTCATGTCATAATTGTCTATCGTTACAGCATTTTGTGGACAAATAGCAATACAGTGGCCACAATTTATACAGGCTTTGTTTATTGGATTTATTTTTCCATCTATAATTTTAATATCATTGCACAGGCAATCCTTTGCACAGAGACCACATGCTATACACTTTTCTAAATTAATATTAATCATATAATTCCGCCTTTATATGTTATTTGATTATTAATATAATATATTTTATATAAACTTTCAATAAATTTTTGATACAAAATAAATATAAATAAGATTATGAAATATGGAATTAAACTATTAATTCATAATTTATTATGAAAATTCGAAGTAAAAAGGCAATAATGAAAGTATTGTTCATTTATATGAAGGTTAATTTTAATTTAAGGTATAAATATAATAAAAATTGTAGACATTTAACATCATCATGTTGACGTAATATGTATAATGAACCCATAAATTTAGACAAAAAAATGCTTGATTTTAAGTTTGGTTATC